>CAZDTB010000180.1:0-8776 GCA_964508075.1 uncultured Planctomycetales bacterium | reverse complement strand
AGCGCCGGGCACAGGGCTGGTGAACGACTGGACACGATCCTCGCGCAACACCCCACCGTGAGCCGAGCCCAAGGGCTGGCACAGTTAACCGCCGCCGACCGCGAGGCGCTCGAGCAGGCCGAGCAGCTCGCGCAAACATCCCGTCACGGCTATCGCTTCGAGCCCGGCTTGCTGTACGCCAACTACATCCGCCGGCCGCTCGAAGCCACCGTCATGGCCCTGCTCGGCTTCTACATCACCTACGCCGCTTACCGCGCGTTTCGCATCCGCTCCATGGAAGCCACCGTCATGATGCTCTCCGCCGCGATCGTCATTCTCGGGAGTGATTCGTTCGGCGGCTGGCTGACGGACGGGCGGCTGACGGCCTGGGCCGATTTCGACAACCGCGTGCTCAACTCGGGCATGCAGCGCGGTCTGGCGATCGGGATCGGCGTGGCGATCATCGCCGGCAGCCTGCGAATGATGCTGGGGCTGGAGAAGGGGATCCTGGGCACGGGACGGGGTGAGCAGTAAGGCATGCGACCGCTCGAGCTGGTACAACGTGCGCAACTCGCCGATCGGCGCATCGTGTACGGCGCGCTCGCAGCCGTGCTCACGCTGCCGTTCCTCGTCGAATACACGTTGCCGATCTATCCCGACACGTACACGCGGATGTTCTTCAATACCGTCGAGGAGATCGCCGCCGACCCGGTGGAACGCGAAAAGGTCGTGCTGGTGCTCTCGCAGTGGGGACCGGGCAGCGACGGCGAGAACGGCCCCCAGCTCCAGGTGGTCTTCCGCCATCTGCTCCGCCAACGCATCAAGTTCATCCTGCTCAGCACCGCCGACGACCCCGTCAACATCGTGCTCGCCACCACCCGGCTGCGGTGGGCCATCGAGGACGAGCGGCGCCGCGCGCAGCGCGTCGGCGAGCCAACACCGAACTGGGAGTACGGCGTCGACTACCTCAATTTCGGCTTTCAGCCCTGCACAATCTTCGAGCCGATCGCCAAGACCGTCGTGCTCGAGACGCGCGAGTTGTTCCGGCAGGACTACATTCACAAAAGGGCCCTGACCGACGAGAACTTCCCGCTGCTGCGGCGCTTCCACGGCGTCGACGACATCGCCCTGTTCCTGATCGTCTCGCACACCGATGAAGCCAAGGCGGTCTGCGGCATCGTGCAACGCCAGGTCCCCGATCTGAAAGTCGCCGAGGCGACCATGGGAATCGTCGCCAACGATCTGTACCCCTACGTGAAATCAGGGCAGCTCAGCGGGCTGCTGAACTCAGCCCGGGCGGCGACGGAATACCTCTTCCTGCTCGATCCCGCGGACACGACCACGTCGCCAAACGACAACTCGATGAGCCTCGGCAAGATGTTCCTGCTCGCCATGGTCGTTCTCGGAAACCTCGCTTTCGTCGTCACCCGTCGCGCCGAGACCACCGGAAAACTCGCCCCACGCCGCCTGCTCTCCGTGCCAATGAAGCCGCTCTCAAACCGAAGCTGGATGATCCTCCTGGCCTTCCTCGCCACCGGCTATCTTGGCGTCTGCGCGGTCGAGTTGGTCCGCGATCTGCGAACCGGCACGCTGCCACGCCTCCGCGTGACTGACCCCACGCAGCGCGACGACCAGGGACCGAAATACGAACGCGTGGACCGACAACGCCTGCGCCAGGAATCCGAAAAGCTCTTGGCGGAAGAAGATGCTACCGCGCCCCCCGAGCGCGCGGCGGCATGGGCCGATGCGAAGTTCGCCCGCCTGCTCGAAATGCGTATCGGGGAATTCCTCGCGGCCCTGCTGACGCTCGGGATCCTCTCGTTCTTGCTCGGTGACAACCGCTTCTACCGCGTTACCGAAGCGTTCATGATCGGCGGGATGATGGCGTACGTGCTGCTCGAGAAATGGGACAAGTTCTTTGTGCCGAACTGGTTTGCCCCGATCGGCGCCGCAGCGCAGCCCGACGGCAATCACGCCGGCCTCTTCTGGCTCGTGCTGATCGTCCCCGGTTCGCTCTGGTACTTCATCTACTCGAAGAGATACCGCTGGCTGAACCAGCTCGTGGTGGCAATGTTCATCGGCTGCGCGATCGGACCCCAGTTCGGCATGCAGGTCGGCATCATCGTCCCGCACGTGCTCGACAGCATCCAGCCGGTCTGGCCTTTCGCGACCGACGCCGCCACCGGGCAGAGCGTGTTCGACGTCGAACGCTTCGAACACCTCATCTTCGTCGTCGTGATGGTGCTCTCGCTCTTATACTTCGTCTTCTTCTTCAGACCGAAAACTCGCGTCGGCCGCGGCGTGTCCTATGCCGGCCGACTGGCTATGATGATTGGTTTCGGGGCGATGTTCGGGAACACGGTCAACACCCGGCTCTCGTGGCTCGCACCGCGGTTCGGGTACCTGTGTGACGATTGGCTTGGAAAACTGTTCGGGTCTTAGCCGGGCGTTGCAGGGTTGAGGAGCAATTATGTCGACTGCCAGCAGCACGAAGTCGCGACTTATGCCGGACGAGACCAGCCGGTTGCTCTTGCACGCGCTCCCGGAGCCGCCCATCGCGCACGCCTATCATCATTGGGATGAGAGCAAGCGCACGCTGACGTATACCTACAACAATCGCCGCCTTCTGGAGATCCACATTCCCGGCACGGCGCGCGTCAGCTTCCGGCATGGCTCCGACGGGTCGCTCCAGAGCTTCCCGCTCGTCCAGCAGATCTACGTCATGCTGAGCGGCGAGACTGTCTCGGCCACCGTGCGGTTTCAACTCAGCCACGACGCGGTCAACATGCGTCCCGGGCGCGCTGGCCCGGAACAGGCGCTCATCGGTCAGGTCGGACGCCCGCTGCTGCCGGGCGTCAACGGGCTGTACGACATCGACCAGGACCTGATGATCTCGTGGTTCGGCCGCGAATGGGAATGGCAGGACGCCTCACTCAAGCCGGATGAGAACGGCAACCTGACCGCCGCGATGCGGGTCGAGCTCGGCCCGAAGACCTGGATTGTCAACGTCAAGCCGCACTACTATCGCACGCACCTGGGATACCGCTATCACCGGCCCTGGCAGCACCGCCCGATGCTCAAGCCGATCGTCGGCTGGTGCTCCTGGGAGGCCCATCGCCGTAACCTCGCCGCCGAGAAGATCATCGCCGCCAGCGACTTCTTCGCCAAACACCTCAAGCCGTACGGGTTCGAGTACATCCAGATCGATGACGGTTTCGAGCAGCTGCCGCTGCCGGTCAACCCCCACGGCACGCTGGCTGAAGCCTGGCTGGAGACGACCGATGCATTCCCCGGCGGACACGAGCACATTGCCGGCGAGATCAAAAAGCGCGGTTTGCAGCCCGGCATCTGGACTTCTGCTGCCATCTACAACGACGAGTTCGCCGACGAACAGCTCGACTGCCTGCTGAAGGATCACGACGGTGAGCCGCTCTTGGGTGACTGGGTCAAGTACGTGTTGGACTGTACCCCGGAATCGCTCGAGAAACACGTCCGGCCGTACTTCGAGGGTCTGAAGAAAGCCGGCTACACGTACTTCAAGATCGACGCCATCCGCCACCTGCACTACGACGGGCTGCACGAATCGGTCCTTCTCGGCCTGTTAAGCAACGAACAGGCCGAGCAACGGTTCCGCGCGTTTCTCGAGTGTGGCCGGAAAGCGCTGGGTGACGACATTTATTGGCTCTCGTCCTGGGGCGTGCTGACGCAGATGGTCGGCCTGTGCGACGCTTGCCGCATCTCGCAGGACGCCATGCCCACCTGGCCGGGCATGCAGATGCAACTGGTCGAGTCCGCCCGCTGGTTCTTCACGCAACGCATCCTCTACTTGAACGACCCCGATCACGTCTGCGTGCGGGCTCCGTTAGAGTGGTCGCGAACCGTGCTATCGATGGTGGCGCTCACCGGCGGGCTGTTCATGCTCAGCGACGCGCTGGAGGAATACGGCGAGAAGCGTCTGCGACTTATTCAGCGCTGCATCCCGCCGCTTACCACGATGACGGCCGAGACGGGCCCGCTCGACAGCGACTACGCGGCGTACACCTGGACGAAGTTCCACGGTTTCCACGTGCTTGACCAGGAGCCGTTCGATGCGGAGACCATGACCGACGAGCAAGCCCGCAACCAGACCGGCGAGTGGCCGACTACGAACAACGGCCATCCGTTCTCGACCCTTTGGGCGATCCACCTGGACACCCAGATCGGGCGGTGGTGTGTCGTCGGGCGCTTCGCAACCATCTCGCTGCGGGAGTCAAAGCTCCCAATCGGCTGGCTGAGCCTCGAACCGGATCAAGACTATCTCGTTTTCGATTTCTGGAACGCGAAATACGTCGGTCGCCTGCGTGACACGATCGACTGCCCGGCGCTCGAGCTCGGGCACTGCCAGATCCTCGCGGTCCGCCCGGCGCTCGATCATCCGCAGTTCCTGTCGTCCACCCGGCATATCAGCCAGGACGCCGTCAGCCTCAAGGCCCAATCGTGGGCAGGTAACGCACTGACCTTGGCGCTGGAGGGCGTGTCAGGCACGAACGAGACGTACTGGATCCACGTGCCGCAAAGATTTCGCGTGAGCAGGATCCACGGAGATGGGCTCAGTGCCACTGGGGGCTCCGTCCAGGCCGACACGGCCGGTGGTCACGCGCTGGCGATCGAGGTAAGCTTTCCCGCTGGCGCGGTCGATCGAACGCGGGGCAGCGTCACCGTCTCGTTCGAGGAGTAGCTGCCGCACAGTGTGTTGCGACTCCTGTGGCGCCGGACCTGCGGGTCCGACGGTAAGCAGAGCGTGGAGCATATGGCAACCGAGAGTGGCAGGAAGAAGCGACTCATGCCGGAGGAGGCCAACCGGCTGCTCTTGCACGCGGTCCCCGTGGCCCCGCTCGCCCACGCCTATCACCACTGGGATCCGCAAACGCGCACCCTGGTCTACACCTACAACAATCGCCGGATCATTTCGATCCGGATTCCCGGCGAGGGACGGGTGAGCTACCGCCACGGCTCAGATGGGACGCTCCAGTCACTCCCGTTCTCCCAGCAGATCTACATCATGCTGACCGGCGAGACCGTCACGGCTACCGTGAGTTTTCAGCTCAGCCCCGACACGGTCAACATGCGGCCTGCCCGCGCCGGATCCGAGCAGGCGATCGTCGGGCAGGTGGGCCGACCGCTGCTGCCGGGGCTTAACGGCCTGTACGACATCGACCAGGACTTGATGATCTCCTGGTTCGGCCGCCAATGGGAGTGGCGAGACGCCTCGCTGAAGTCGGATGGCGACGGCAACCTGACGGCCACGATGGAAGTCGAGCTCGGGCCGAAGACGTGGATCGTTACCATCAAACCACACTTCTACCGCACGCACCTCGGCTATCGATACCACCAGCCCTGGGAGCGTCGCCCGAACGTCAAGCCCGTTGCCGGCTGGTGTACCTGGGAAGCGTATCGGCGTGACGTCAGCGAGGAGAAGGTTCTCGAAGCGACGGAGTTCTTCGCGAAACACCTCCGGCCCTACGGCTTTGAGTACATTCAAATCGACGACGGTTTCGAGAAGCTACCTTTCCCACCGGACCCGCGGGCCACGCTCGCCCAGGCCTGGCTGGAGACGAAGGAGGAATTCCCGTCCGGGCACCGCGGCGTTGCCGGGATGATTGCCGAGCGCGGGCTCCAGCCGGGCATCTGGACA
Source organism: uncultured Planctomycetales bacterium (assembly GCA_964508075.1). Taxonomy (GTDB): domain Bacteria; phylum Planctomycetota; class Phycisphaerae; order UBA1845; family Fen-1342; genus JALSRY01. The sequence continues at coordinate 3,123 of CAZDTB010000180.1, read as the reverse complement.
ACCTCCTCCATCTACAACGACAAATGGGCCGACGCCCAGCCCGAGTTCCTGCTCAAGGACGAAGGCGGCGGACCGCTGGTCGGCGATTGGATCAAATACATCCTCGACTGCTCGCCCGAGGCGCTCGAGAAGCATGTGCGACCGTACTTCCGCGGCCTGCGCGAGGCCGGGTACACGTACTTCAAGATCGACGGAATTCGCCACCTGCTCTACGACGGCCTCCAGGAGGCGGTGCTCCGCGGCCTGATGACCAACGATGAGGCTGATAAGCGCTTCCGGCGGTTCCTGGAGTGCGGGCGGGAGGAGATGGGCGACGCGTTCTGGCTCTCGTCTTGGGGCGTGCTGACGCAGATGGTGGGGCTGTGTGACGCCTGCCGCATCGCCCAGGACGCGATGCCGAACTGGGCCGGCATGCAGATGCAGCTGGTCGAGAGCGCCCGCTGGTTCTTCACTCATCGCATTCTCTACATCAACGATCCGGATCACGTGTGTGTGCGGGCGCCGCTCGAGTGGTCCCGCAGCGTGCTATCGCTCGTCTCGCTAACCGGACAGCTCTTCATGCTCAGCGACGCACTCGGGGAATACGACGAGCAGCGCATCCGGCTGATCCAGCAGTGCCTGCCGCCGCTCACGACCATGACCGCCGAGACCGGTCCGTTGAACGCGGACTACGCGGCCTTCACGTGGACCAAGCTGCACAGCTTCCAGGTCATCAAGGACCACGACCTGCGTACGCCGTTCGCCGCCCAGCCGACCGAGGACGAGGAGGCCTACAACATGGCGGGCGAGTGGGCGACGATCAACGACGATCATCCGTTCTCTTCGTTGTGGGCCATCCACCTCGATACCACGATCGGTCGGTGGTGTGTCGCAGGTCGCTTCGCGTCGCTGCCATTGCGGGCATCGCGACTCAAGTTGACGGATCTGGCGCTCGACGCCGAGCGTGGATACCTCGTGTTCGACTTCTGGAAACAGGAGTACGTTGGGCGCTTTACAGACGCGATCGATTGCCCCGCACTGCCGCTTGGGCACTGTCAGATCCTGGCGATCCGGCCGGAACTGGATCGGCCGCAGCTTCTGTCGTCGTCGCGACACGTCAGCCAGGACGCCGTCAGCGTCAAGGCCCAGTCGTGGGGGAGCAACGAGCTCACGCTGCAACTCGAAGGTGTCTGCGGAACGTGCGAAACGTATTGGATTCACGTCCCGCCGGGTTTTGCGCTGGCGAGCGTGACCGGTGAAGGCCTGATGCCCGAGGCTGGCGAGCTGAGCACATCAGGTGGGCCCGATGGAGCCTTGCCAATTCAGGTCGAGTTCCCCGCTGGTGAGGCCGACCGTACGGCGGGCACGCTGCTGATCAGGTTCGCGGCAACATAGCGGGCGGCCCATTGCGTCCCCAACCGAGCGCATAACGAGTAGCACCCTGCGCGCCGATCACGGCTGGCCGTTGGTACCCTCTCGCTGCTGGTTCCGGCGCTGCTCGTCCAGCTCCTCGATCCGTCGGATCAGCCGCTCGATGTTCTCGGGTTGTCGCATGAATGCCGCCAGCTCGCCGGCGTCGATCCGCAGGAAGGGCTCGACCAGCGGCTGGAACCCGACCAGCGCGTGCGCGCCGATGCCGGCCAACGGCTTGTGAGCCTCCAGCAGGAACACCGCCGCCGTCCCCAGGCCGCGGTCCACGATCCGCGCGGCCCAGCGTTCGACCAACTCGTCCCGACGAGCTTCGCTCAGTTCAAACATCGAGACCTGTTAGAATCAGCCCACTTGATTGGTCATCATGCGTTCGCTGCTGCCACGCCAGCAGCCGGCGCCGCATCTCCGCCCGTAAATCCCCGCACGCCGGATCGTCGATCAGGTTGTTTAGCTCGTATGGATCATCGCGTAGATCGTACATTTCGTGCATGAGCCCGGCGTAGGCGGAGTACTTGTAGCGCTCGGTGATCAGCGAGCGGCCAACCACCACGTCGTCATCCACTCCGTGCGTTTCGCACATCAGGTCTTCGCGCCACTCGCCGGCCGCGCCCGTGCACAGGCCCAGCAGACTGGTCCCGTCCGTCTCGTGCTCAAAGCGCGTCCCGGCCAGATCGAGAAACGTCGGCCCCAGGTCGATCAGGCTCACCAGCCGATCGGAGGTGCCTCCCGGCTGGATATGACCGGGCCGGCGAACGGCCATCGGGATGCGCAACACCTCCTCGGGCAGGTAGCTACCCTTGTCGAAATGCCCGCCGTGACAAGCCAGCGCATCGCCGTGATCGGCGGTCCAGACCACGAACGTGTTCTGCGTGAGCCCAAGCTCGTCCAGAGTATCGAGAATCAGTCCACCGGCCGCGTCGATCATGGTGATGTGGGCATAGCAGCGGGCAATCAGCTTCTGCCACTGTGCCCAGCTCCACACCGACGGTTGGATGATGCGGCTTTCCCTGCCCAACGGGTGGCGACTCTCGAAGTGATAGTTGTCCGGCTTGTTCTTCAAATCGTCGTGGAAGTTACCGTAAACCGGAATCTCCGCCGGGTCGTACCGATCAGCGAACTCCCGCGTGGGGAAGTGCGGGTGGTGTGGTCCCCAGAAGTCGACCCGCAATGCGAACGGCTGGTCACTCTTGGCCAGTTCGCGCAGCCGCTCACGAGCAAGATGTGCCAGAAAGAATGCTTCGTGCGTTTCCTTGGGCGTCAGCGTCAGTCCATATCCGTCGAACCAGCCCTCGGCGCCGCGCCGGCGCGTCCCCGGTCGCACATGCGCCAGGTGTTTCATGTGAATCCAGAAGTTGTGCTCGACCAGGTGCTCCGCCGTCGGCAGCCCCCGCTCGGCGATATATGCCTCGTACTCCGGCGTGTCGTACGGGTTGGCAAAGCTCGGGTAGCTGAAGCCCGCACAGCCGTGCTCATACGCCGACCCCGGTCGGCCGGCGTGCCACTTGCCATAGCAGTAGTTTTGATACCCCTGTTCCGCCAGCCGCCGGAAGTAAAGCTCGTACGGCGCGGGAACCTGCGGCTCGTCGTTGTTGAGCAGCCGATGCCGGTGCGGAAAAACGCCGGTCAGTATCGTGCGGCGCGCGGGCATGCACAGCGGGCAGGCCGTGTAGGCGCGGGAGAAGCTCACGCCGTCCGCGGCCAGTCGGTCGAAGT
>CAZDTB010000179.1:0-8782 GCA_964508075.1 uncultured Planctomycetales bacterium | reverse complement strand
CGGATTCAACCCCGGCCTATTGGGTCAACGGTCTTCTGCGCCTCCCGAATGTCGTTTCGCGCCGGACGTATCCCGAGCTCCACCGTCCAACGTCCGGAAACGCTTGCACCTACCCAAGATGCGCGGGATAACCCGCGCATGTCTCTGCAAGACCCCGAACTGACGCGCCCGGTCGACCGGGACACACCACGACCCCGTCGAGCGCTGCGCTGGTTGCTGGGGCTGGCGCTCGTTGCCGCGGTGATCTTGGTCGGCAGCCCGGCGCTCGACGCGCCCTGGATTCAAGGCGACGAGCGGATCTTCATCGCCAATAACCCCGACGTGACCGGGCTGGGTGTCTCCGAGCCCACCGGGTTTCGCGGGATCGACATCTTCCTCCACGCGCACGAGGACCTTTACCAGCCGATCACGATCCTCAGCTATGCGGTCCAGTGGTTTCTCGGCGGCGAAGATCGCGTCTTCCACATCCGCCTGACCGACGTGCTCCTTCATGCCCTCAACGCCTTGCTGCTCTGGGCGATCCTCCATGCCTTACTGGGACGGTTGTACCCGGAAGGCAACGGCGTGACTGTGATGACGAGCTGGGCACTCGCTCTCATCTGGGCACTGCACCCGATGCTGGTCGGGGCGTTCGCGGCCGACATGGGTCGCACGCACCTGCTGGCGGCGACATTCACCTTCCTGTCGCTGCTGCTGCACCTGAAATCGCTCAGGCCGGGCGGGTGGGGCTGGTTCGTCGCGGCGTATGTCGCTCTGTTGCTGGCGATGCTCAACAAACCAATGGTCGGGTGGGTGATCGTCGTCTTCGTGCTCGAATGGATGCTGCTCGGCCTGCGGCGAACGCTTCTCTCGGCCCGCGTGTACCTGGTCGCCGGCCTGTGCGCCACCTTCGCCCTGCTCACACTCTGGACAACCAAGGAAACGTTCCTGCTCGAGGATTCGCCGCTGCCGATCTTTGGCGATCCGCTCGCGCGGGCCGCTCTGGGCCTCTGGATCTACCTGCGAAACTTCGTGGCACCGCTGTGGTGGATCACGGCGTGGTACCCGCCCGACATTCACACCGGCTGGGACTACGCGCTGGTCTGGCTCGGCGTGTTGATCCTGATCGGTGCCGTCCTCGCGGCGCTGCTGGCGGCCGGGCGCGGGCGGGCACGAGGCGTAACCGTCGGACTGGCGTGGTTTGTGGGCATGTGGCTGCCGGTCAGCGGGCTGGTCGGCGCGCGGGTCCTGGCCGCGCAGGATCGCTACATGTACCAGCCGATGGTCGGACTGCTGCTGGCCATCGGAATCGGATTGCTGCATTGGATACATCGCCGGCCTGACGGAACGCGGCGCCGCGGCCTGATCGTGATGGTGGTCGCGCTGCTCCTCGGAGCCGCCGCCCTGCCCTGGGATTTCGACCTTTGTCGGCACGCTCGCAGCACGCTTCAGCGCGCCGCGCGCGTCGCACAGCGACATCCCGCTGACCCACGGGTCACGGAGTATCTGGCGGCGGCGTACGACTTCTGCCGCGACCATGACACGATCGAAGCGCACCAACCGGACCCGCCGAACTTTCGGGCGAAGATGGCTGACGCCCTGCAACGGGCTGCCGACCTGGCTGAACAGAGCCCACACTATTTCGGCAACAACCACAACCGCGCCGAGTTTCACCGCCGCCTGTCGTACAACTTCTGGAACATCAACCTGTACGAGGCATCGCTGACCCAGGCACAGCGGGCGCGCGATTTCGAGCCCGAAGCAAAAATGACCTGGGTGCGCCTGGCGCACGCTTACCGTTCGCTGGGACGCTGGGAGGATGCGTTGCTGGCGTACCAGAAGATCGAGGAGATCATTCCCGCCGACGCGCCGGACCGTAGCCTGCGCCTGGTCGAGCACGCCGACCTACTGCTCAAGCGCTTCAGCGACCCGAGCAAGGCGCTCTACAAATTCCGCGAAGCGCTCGATCTCAAGGATCTGGACCAGGATACGACGCGTGTCGCGATTCTCGGTGCCGCGAGGTGCGAGGTGCTGGCCGGCCAGGGCCGCGACGGATTCGAGCTCGCACTGATGGTATTCCGCGCCGAACCCCACAACCTCGAGGCCGCTAAGATCATCGCGCTCTACCACCTCCGCAGCCATAACTGGGACAAGGCCGACATCGCCTACCGCGGCATCCTCAAGCAGTACCCGGCTGACTACGAAGTCCTGCGCGGCTTTCAAAACGTCTGCGTGAACACGGGCAACTGGACGGACGCGGCGTTCGCGTGGCAAAGTGCCGTCGAACGCGCCCCCCGCGACTTGATCCTTCGGGCCCACTTCGTCTGGTCGGCCGCGTGCTGCGGGGAGCAGTCGGCCGATAAATGGGCCGACGAACTGCTCAAAACAGCGCCCGATAATCGCTTCGCCTGCTTGGCACAGATGCTGTTGGCGATCCGGGCCGGCGAGTTCGAGCGGGCTCGGCAATGGATCGAGCAGGCCCGGCGGGGCCAAAAGCTGCCACTGGCTCGCGAATTCGTGCGGGCTGAGGCCACCCTGCGAATCATGATCGAGCGAAAAGAGCTACCGCCGGACGCCGTCCTCCTGCAAGCCGCCTTGTGGGCCGAAATCGGGAGTGCGGAGCACGGTCGGCAACTGGTGCGCGGGCACCTCGACGCCCACCCGGACTCCCCGTGGCACGAACTCGCCCAGCAGATTCTCCGGCAGGAACTGCGCGCCGAAAGCGCTCCCTGACGCGGATTTCGCAATGCCGCCGCCCGGCCTAGCCGATTTGAGAGAATGTGGGTTGAATATCGCAGCCCGCTTGTTATACTTTATTACGGGTTAGGAACGGACGGAAGCCGGGGCTAAGGCTTAACTTATCGACCGAACCGACCTTAACTTGCTTCTACTCGCTGCGGCACCCTCAGACCGCGCCAATACCCAAAGGGTGCCGCACGCCCTTTATAGGGACACCAGCAGCTCTCCTGCGTAACAGTCCCCACGCTATAATCCCCCCGTGCGACCGCGTACAGCCTCCAGTCCAAGCCCTGCTCCACGCCACGAGTGGCTCTACGCGCTGCCGGAGGGCCGACTCCCCACACAGGTCACCTGCGCCGGCCGGCGATTCGAGCACGTGCGAACCTTCAAGCACGACTTCTTCGCGGCTACCGGTCTCTACCGCGGCCCCGACGGTCTGGCCGTCCTGAAAATGGGCCGGCAAAACGAATTCATGACGATCCCCGCCGACTGGATCGGCGCGTTTCTAACCCGCCGCGAGGTGCGGATCTACGAGCTGTTGCAGGACGTGCCCGGCGTGCCGCGACTGATCGGCACGGTCGGCCCGAACGGATTCCTGCACGAATTCGTCCCCGGGCATCCGCTCGCACGCGACGAGCGGGTCTCGGACACCTTCTTCGACGAACTGCTGGCAATGATCGAGACGCTGCACGCGCGACACCTCGCGTATGTCGATCTCAACAAGCGGCAGAATGTCCTGATCGGCGATGACGGGAAGCCGTACCTGATCGATTTCCAGATCGCGCTCCGTCTCCCGCCCATCGGCTGGCGACGCCTCCAACCTGTCCGGTGGCTCCTGCGGCGCTTCCAGCACGGCGACCGCTACCACTGGCTCAAGCACAAGCGGCGTCTGCGCCCCGATCTGCTCAGCGATGTTGAGCGCGCCGAAGTCGAACGTCTGAGCATCTGGATTCGACTGCACCGGCGGCTCACGCGCCCGCTGACGAGCCTACGGCGGTGCGCGCTCAAACGCCTGGGCCGCTCGGAAACCGCCGAGGTTGCCGGCTCCTCGGCAAAGTAGCGTCCACGACGCTGTTTCGGTGACCAGCCGGCGCTGTTCACCGCAGAGAGCGCGGAGAGCGCAGAGGATTGACGAATAGGGAGTTACAGAAACAGCGGCAGAACCAGCCGGTCGCCGATGGTGATCCGCCGCGTCCAGAGCCCAGGAAGGATTCCTCTGCGTGCTCTGCGTGCTCTGCGTTCTCCGCGGTTCATGAACAATGATGACTAGCCGGATCAGGCTGTGGAGGGTACAGTGTTTGTGGACCCTCCGTCTGCGAAGCGAGGTAAACAGGAGAAGCGACTACAGAACAGGGGCATCAACATGACCAGAACAGCACTGATCGCAATGGCCACCGCGGCACTACTGGCCGCCACCGGGTGTAGTTCCACCAACCGCATCGTCGGGCACAACCTCACCCAGACCGGGCACTGGTACGGCGAACTCGGCATTACCGGCGACGGCAACAACATCACCGTCCAGGCCGGCTCGCGGTTGACCAAGCTCTCGGTCCTCGGCGACGGTAACACGGTCACGGTGGAAGAGCGCTGCTCGCTCGGGAAGGTCGAGCTCTGGGGAGAGAACAACACGGTCAACGTCCCCGACTACTTGGTCGTACGGATTACCCAGTGGGGCCCGGCGAACCAGATCATCCGTTTCGGGCCCGGGGCGGCGGCGGCGATGCTCCAACTTGCCTCGGACCGCGCAGCGGAGACCGCCGAGCAACCAATCCAGACCGACGCCACACCCACCGGCGAGCAACCGCCCGGGGCGTACTACGACGCCCCTGAGGACCCGGTCGAGGACGCCGAATAATCCTGATCGACCCACGAACTCTTACTGGGGCAGAGCTTTCAGGAGAGGTGGACGCGATGGCCGATGCACAGTGGTTCTACGTCGACAACGGTCAGTCGGTCGGTCCGCTCACCGAATCCGAGCTCTTGACCAGGCTGCCGTCGCTGCAAGGGGACGACACGCTGATCTACGGGCCAGGCCTGAGTTCCTGGACCGCCGCCCGGGCGATCCCCGGCCTGCGCGCCGAGACACGCGCCACCCACCGCCTCCCGCCCGCGCCCCGGGCGCGTCGCGCCGATGAGATCGACTACGAGCTTTTCGGCGACGATATGCAGTACGTCGAGATCGAGGTCGATCCGGACGAGATGGTCATCGCCGAAGCCGGTGCGATGATGTACATGACGCCCGGCGTCCAGATGGAGACCAGCTTCGGCGATCCCAGCCAGCGCGATCAGGGTCTGATGGGCAAGGTTCTCACCGCCGCCAAACGGAAAATCACGGGGGAATCGTTGTTCATGTCGACCTTCACCGGCCGCGGTCCCGGCAAACAACGCGTGGCCTTTGCCGCCCCCTACCCGGGCAAGATCATCCCGATGGACCTGGGTCAGCTCGGCGGCGAACTGCTCTGCCAAAAGGACTCGTTCCTTTGCGCCGCCCGCGGCGTGAGCATCGGCATCGCGTTCACCAAACGCTTCGGGGCCGGGCTGTTCGGCGGCGAAGGCTTCATCCTCCAGAAACTCACCGGCGATGGTTTGGTGTTCGTGCACGCCGGCGGAACGCTCTGCCAGAAACGGCTGGCTGCCGGCGAGAACCTCAAGATCGACACCGGCTGCATCGTCGCCTTTCAGGCTTCCGTCAGCTACGACATCAAGTTCGTCGGGGGCTTCAAGAACACGCTCTTCGGCGGCGAGGGGTTGTTCTTCGCCGTCCTGACCGGCCCCGGCGACGTCTGGCTCCAGTCGCTCCCGTTCTCACGCCTGGCCGGCCGCGTGCTCGCCGCCAGCCGCGTCGGCGGAAAACGCAAAGGCGAAGGCAGCATCCTCGGCGGGCTGGGCGGCCTGCTAAACGGCGACAACCGGTAAACACACGCAGTACATAAAGAGCCGCGGGCTTCAGCCCGCGCGGTGGGAAGCATCCTCACAGCGGCCAAACGAGCGGAATCACAATCACCGCCGTGATCCACAACAACACGTTTATCGGCAAACCGACGCGCAGAAAGTCGCTGAAGCGGTACCCGCCCGGACCGTAGACGAGCATGTTGGTTTGATAGCCGATCGGCGTCGCGAAGCTGCACGAGGCGGCAAACGCGACCGCGAAGATAAACGGGCGCGGGTTCACGCCGAGCTGATCGGCCACCGCGATCGCCAAGGGAAAAACCAGGATCGCCGCCGCATTGTTCGTGATCAGCTCGGTGAACAACGAGGTTACGAAGTAGATCGCGGCCAGGGCGGCGATGGGACCCAACAGATGTGTACACTTGATCACCAGCGTGGCAATCGCTTCCGCCGCCCCCGAAGCGTCGAGCGCGGACCCGAGCCCAAACGCCGCCGCGATCGTCAACAGCACGTCCCACCGCACGCTCCGCCGAGCGTCAGCCGCAGAAATGCACCGCGTCATCATCATCAGACCGGCCACCAGGAACGCGGCAACGACCGTCGGCAGCCGCGGCCCACCGAAGACCAACAGCAAAATCATCAAAACCAGCAATCCCAACGAAAGCGGGGCACGGTCATGCCGAACGGGCCGGACCTCCTCCATGCCGCTGACTAGGTAAAAATCCGGATTATTACGATTTGCTTCGACAAAGTGCGGACCGGTTTGCAGCAGGAGCGTGTCGCCCACGTGCAGCACAATATCGCCGATCCGCCCGGTCAACCGCTGGCCCCCGCGGTGCACCGCGATGACCGCCGCGTTGTACAGGGCCCGAAAGTTGGAATCACGAATATTCCTGGCGATCAACGGCGACGTGCTGGAAATGACGGCCTCGCTGTACCGTCGTTGCCGGCCCTCGCCGAACGATTGCGCCGATTCATCCTCCGTGGCGGGCACCAGGCCGGGAATGCGTTCCAGATCGACGATCGTGCTGACCACGCCCGCGAATGTCAGCCGGTCGTTTTCCAGCAGAACCTCATCCGGCTCGACGGGCGCGATGACGCGGCCGTCACGGAGGATTTCGATCAGAAACAGACCGGGCAGCCGTCGCAGCCCGGCCGCTTCGATCGTCTTGCCAATCAGCGGGCAATTCGCCCGGATGCACATGTCAACCAGATATTCACGCACCGACTCGCCCAGCTTCTCAAGCAGATCCTTGCGGTCCGGCAATTGGCGCCGACCAATGAAAAAGAGGTACAGAATCCCCACCACGGCGCACGGCACCCCGAGATACGCAAATTCAAACAGCCACAAGGGTCGCAGGGCGTGCTGTCGCACCGGATCGAGCTCGCCATGCGCCAGGTCCTGGACCAGGCCGCCGACGACCAGGTTGGTGCTCGTTCCGATCAGCGTACACGTGCCGCCGAAAATCGACACGTAGGAAAGCGGTATCAGCAGCCGTGAGGGTGAAATGCGATGCTTTCGGCACCAATCGGTAATCACCGGGATCAGCATTGCGACGACGGCGGTGTTGTTCAGGAACGCGGAGAAAGCCGTCACCTGCGGAGCGATGCGCAGCAGGGCGCCCCGCTCGCTGTGGGTATTCCCCAGCATGTGCCCCCCGATGCGATCGAGCGCTCCCGTTTCGCGTAGACCGGCGGTGATCATGAACAGCGCCGCGACCGTCAACATCCCGGGGTTCGAGAAGCCGACCAGCGCGTCGTCAACCTCGATGATCCCGAAGATCGTGACCAGCACGGTCCCGCCCCACAGAACAACATCGGGCGGCGCAACTCCGCGCACGAGCACGATGAAGACCGACGCGACGACCCCGATAGTAAGCCACGCCTCCCAGCCCAACGATCGCTTCCTCAATTCATGGACGGAAACCGACAGCGCCAACAGTTACAGATCGCACGTGGCGGGCATTGTACCCCGTCCAGATTGACACTGGCAGGGTCCGCGTCAGGATAATGGGTAGGATCGGCGTTTCGCCGGTGGACTCAGCCGGTACGAAGGCCGGCCGCTACACGTGTGGCATCCCGTAAACCGCGATACTCTCGGTTAGATGGCACCGTCTCTACATCAGCCCGACCATCAGGAATCGCCCGGCACGCCCGCCGCTGCGCGCTCCACCCAAGTAAAGCAGCACGCCCGGGCGCACTTCGAGAAATGGGCGCTCTCGTACGATCGTTCGCGGCTCAACGAATTGGTCTTCTTTCCCAGCGTCCGTGCCTGTCAGGGAGAGATCATCCGCTGGCAGTCGAGCCGCGGCGACAAGCCGTTTTGCGTGCTCGACGTCGGCTGCGGGACCGGCTCGCTGCTCGCGTTGCTGGCGCGTGAGCCCCCGGCAGAACTGCTGGTCGGGCTTGACTATACCGATGCGATGATTCGCCGCGCCGCCGAGAAGTTTGCCGGCTGTGAATACGCCAACAAGCTGCACGCGGTCCGCGGGGATTCGGAGCGCTTGCCGTTCCCCGCTCGGACCTTCGACGTTGTCACCTGCTGCAACTCGTTCCACCACTACCCGCATCAGGCCGAGGCGATCCGCGGCTTCCGCCGGGTCCTGCGACCCGGCGGTCTGTTGGTGCTGATCGATGGGTTTCGCGACAACGTCATCGGATGGGTGGTCTTTGATGTGGGCGTGGCCCTGGTTGAGAAACACGTGCACCACGCGGGCTGGTCGGAGCTGCATAGGATGATTCACGACGCCGGCTTCACCGAACTACGCCAACGAAAGATGAACGTGCTCGCCCCGTTGCTGGTGAATGTCGCCCGCCTGGCGGAGTAAGTCAGCCGGGCTTCGCCGGCACGCGCATCTCCCCCCGCACGGCCGTATGTGTCATCCCGCCCACCGAGACGCGATAGCCCGCCGTGGTCGACTCGACCAGCGCCCGCACGACGCCGGTTCGTCCGCCGGGTGGTCCCTGGAGGCAGTTCAGTGCCGCCCGACTGCGTGTCATCGGCACAAGTTCGTTGATGGTCAGCAGCGTCGCCAGCGGACCGTGAACGCTGCCGGTGACCGGGTCCTCCGGTACACCGACCGCCGGCGCGAAGAACCGCGAGACAACATGGGCAAAGTCGCTGAGCACCTCGAGCGTCGAAACGCAGACGCCCCGAATTCCGTGCTTCTCGCAC
>CAZDTB010000178.1:0-8804 GCA_964508075.1 uncultured Planctomycetales bacterium | reverse complement strand
ACGTAGGCGATGCGCACCATTGGATCGCCGTCGTTCGGGGGAATGTCGGCGCGGGCAGAACTCGCACCCAGCGCGGCGGCCACGATCAACCCAGTGATAATCCCCTGGACCAGCCGATATCGGGCGTCTATCACGAGTGTCTCCTGATGGGCGTGGGCGTCCTGACGCAGACACGGACCCCTCGCGGTGTCTGTCTTCTCCCCGTTTCCGGTGCCCCGATTGCCCCAGGCACAGCTGACCGTAAGCCGCTGAGCCCCTAATCACTTGCATCATTCACACGTCGGAGGTAAGCTAGGCTGAAGCTGTTGCCTTTCCGGGCCTTTTTCGATCCGGCATCCGCCTCGCCGTTATTATCTCGTGCCTTGAGTTAAATATACCCCCGCTCAGGATTGCTTGCAAGCGTTTTTCTGCTGGATCTCATAACTCATTTGTGTATAATGTATTGAGATGCGGGCGCGGGGCCCGCCTCGAAGCGGCGTCTAGTATCGCGTCGCGAGTTAAATGCGCACCTGTCACCCGCTAGCCTCGGCTGGCTGGCGAGGACCGCCCGGAACGGCAACACGCACCTCGTGCTAGGATACCAGCGCCGGGAAGGGTGGCCGGTACCCAGCATGGGCGGGTTGCATCACGCCGCCTGGACGGCGGTCGAGGATGGTCGTCGCGGCGCAAGATGTGAGTTATACTACCAAATGATTAGCGAACGAATCCGTATGAGCCCTGGTCCGATCGACTCCAGAAACGCTGGGCTGCGCAACGAGAATCTCGTCATCTCGTTGCTGGCGCAATACGGCGAGCTCTCGCAGGCCCAACTGTGCGAACTCGCCGCTTTGAGCAGTTCCACGGCGAGCTACATCGTGGGGCGCCTGCGCGAGAAGCGTCTGATCGTCGAAAGGCCTGGCAAGAGCTCGAAGCGCGGGGCCAAACCGATAATCGTCAGCATCCGCCCCCGGGCTCAACTGGTCGTCGGCGTGGAGATCAGCCCCACCTTCATTCTGGTCGGCCTGTTCGATTTCCATTGCGACCTCATCGAAACCCTCCGCGCTCCAATCGGCGATGATCACTCTCCAGAGACCATCGCAAACCTCGTCGAGATCAACGTGCGTGGCCTGTTGAGCAAGCACAGCGTCGCCGAGGATAGACTCGTCGGAATTGGCGCGACCCTCAGCGGCGCAATCTCAATGGATGGCGTCGTCAAGCTCTCCGGCCCGATGGGCTGGAAGGACGTGCCGTTCAGAGAGATGCTCCAGAAGCGCTTCCAGGTAACGGTTCACGTCTACACGACACGCGTGCGAATGTTCGCAGAGATCAGCCTGCTGCCGACCAGCGCAGCCAGGAACCTCGTTCTCCTGAACTTCGGCGACAGCATCGGCGCCAGTATGGCGGAGGACGGCCAGCTCGTGCTCGGCGCGACGAATCGCGCCGGCGAGATCGGGCACATCGTCTTCGATCCCAAGGGAGCACAATGTGGCTGTGGGCGCCGCGGCTGCCTCGAGACCTTCGCCTCCGGCCCGGCTCTGGCTGCGAGAATCCGGGACGACCTCGTGAACGGAACCGAGACGATTCTGCGCGAGTGGGTCAAGCCCGCTGATACCCCGAAGGAGGTCGCCACTTATCTGGGACGGGCCATCGCGGAAGAGGATCCGTACGCCCTGGAGATCCGGGAATTCCTTGCAGATTACGTCAGCCGCGTCGCCGCCATCGTCATCAGCTGTTACGACCCGGATGTGCTCGTGCTAGCCGGATATGTCACCGCGGCCTGCCCGGACTACCTGATCCAGGCCATCAAGGACCGAACCATCACTGACGTCTTCGATGATCACGTGCGGGATATCACGATCGTTCCCGCCCGGCGTGGCGAGCAGGCTCTGATCCGGGGCATCGCGACCGCCGTACTGCGCAACTCGATGGAACGTCTCTAGAATACCCCCTTGGGCACGCTCAACGCGATTAGCCCGGACTATTCATACCGCAGAGAGCGCGGAGAGCACAGAGTGTTGTTGAGACAGAAGTTGTGGCAGAATCCGAGTGCGTTTCGTTTTGACAGTGTGTATCACCTGTCCTTCTGCGTCGGCTTCGCTAACCTCTTTTCTATCACCTCTCTGCGATCTCTGCGTGCTCTGCGGTGAATTATCCGGGTTAGGCAGTGTTTTTCAGTCCATTCTCTGCGCGCCGGGCAGCCGACCAGCCGGGAACTCGCCGGCCATCGCCGGCTCAAAGACCTGATACCGCTGATCGGAGGGAAGCGGATGGTCTCGCGTCAGGCGCCTGATGGCTTGCCCTGCGCGACACGCAACTCGACGGCCGTAACCGACGCCGGCGCAAACGTCCAGGTTGCACTGGCCGGCAGCGTGCGCTTCTTCGGCGCGAACGCTTCGGGGATCGTCACGTCGATCTCGAGCATCGGATCGGCCGCGAGCTCGAACACTCCCCCGGACTGGATCTGCATACCGCCCACGTTCAATCGCGCCCGGACTGCCCTTGTACGATCCGTATTGACGACGTACAGGAAGACTCGCCTTCCCGTCCGACTCGCCGTGACGTCGAGTCCCTCCGGGGTCGCCTGCACGGCCAGGGCTTTCCGTCCCATGTGCTTCCGGTAGAGCGACATGACGCGGGCGACCGGCATCAGGTAAGCGTGACCGGCCCAGGGGGGCGTCGGAATCATGATCGCATTCACCGTCCATAGTCTGCCGCAAAAATCCGCCAGCGTGGCGATCTTCAGGATGTCTCCGTTGCGTACCTGAACGTTCAGTAGCCGCGCATAGGCGACGCCCGCCGCCCAGGTCGCCAGCACGTTGCAGCGGTTATGACCGGGCAGCGCAAAATGTCCCTCGGTCATTGCGAGGGCCACGTCGCTACCCGCGATCTCATGGCGCACTTCGCTGAGTCGCCGCTCGAGCGATTTGTAGGCGTTCATGAGATGGCGCCAGGTTCGGGCGGGGTCCTTGCGATACTCATTCGGTTTGAGCGGTGAGTTCTTAAGCCCCGAGTTGAAGTGGTGGTGAAACGCGATGTACTGCAGGTATTCACCGGCCACCTCGAGCATCCGCGCGGCCCAACCGCTGTCGCCCCATCCGATCAGCTCGATCGCGGGATCGGCCTGGCGCATCGCCTTCGCAAACGCGACCGTGCGTCTCGCCGCCGTCTCGCAATCGTACGCGGCCTTGTCGTACGAAGTCTCGTTGCCGATCTGCCAGAGCCGAACGTTGAACGGAACCCTCGCGCCGTTTTTCCGCCGCAGGGCGTTGCTCGGGTTGTTGCAGTAATCGACCCACTCGCCGGCCTCGCGTGGTCCGGCGCTGCGATAGCTCCCGTTCGGGTCGCGCTTCCAGCGCGGGGCGCCGTCGCACTCAAAGTTGACCACGAACAACGGGTCGGCTCTGACCTGGCGGCAGAAGTCGATGAACTCGTGCGTGCCGACCTGATTGGTCTCCACGCCGCACCAGCATAAGTTTGCCAGGGGCTTACGCCGCTTGCTCGGACCGATGGCCTCCTTCCAGCGATAGTAGGCGGTCAAGATTCCGCCGGGCCAGCGGATGAGTGTCGGTGCCAGCTCCCGGGTAGCCTTGATCAGATCCTTCCGCCAGCAACCCTTCTTGAAGTCCCAGCCGGCCTCGACGGACGGATCCGTGGTTCCCAGCGGCTCCATGAACTGCATGAACAGATGCGGAGATAGATCGAACCGGGCGCGCGGATCTACCACCAGCTCATCTTTCCCTGGGCGATGCGCTCGTGCGGGTGTCAAGTCGTCCTCCCAGCCAGTCGTTATACTTCTTGTACCGCGCCAGAAAGGCGTCATCCACGTCGGCCCGCTCGGCGCTCGACGCGGGGGCGGCTTTTGCTGGCAACTCGGCTGCCGCCATTTACCGACGCGTGGTTTCGCGCATCCGGGCGTCGGGGCGCGCCGGCGTGCGTACCGGCGGGGTGAGCCACCTGGGCCGCCGAGCCCGCTTATTGGAGTTTATACCTCGAAGCTCGATTAAAACACAGGGGCCAGTCGGCCACTGCCCCCGAGTTTGGTAAGCGCATTACAACGCAAGGGTTAGGTTCACGCCACCAAAGCGCTTGCCACGCGATGGGTTCTTAGCGTAACATTATCTCGTGCCGCGAGATGATTAGAGGCCGGTACCGCCCCGCAAGCGCTGACGCGAGGAGAATCATCAGTGGAATCACAGGCGCAGCCTGCTGAAGACAGCGCTCTCCAACAAGAGTGGCGCGAGCGTGTTAACTTGACGTGCGCCGCATTGGATGTGCACGCATACCCCAGTTCGCTGGTCGTGTTCGAGCGCTGGGCTCTCAGCGTCGTCCGCGGAGGTGTCGAGAAGCATCTGCTGGTGTGTTCTGAGAATGAGCCACCGGCTGCGGAGTTCAGCGGAACGCCTTACGACGTTCCGTCCCCCAAAACGCCGGTGCGAGTCACCTTGTGTCCGCTGACGCCGGACAACGCCGCCACGCTGCGCAAGCATCTGCCGTTCACCAGACCGATCGTCCCGAGGCGCGGCGCCTCGATCGGTACCGGTGATCGCCTGGGCCTGGCCACGCCCGGACACGTGCGGGCCGTCCGGACAAGCGCGCTGAAGCCCGTGTTGGCGCAGCAGTCGATCCGTGAAATGACGCGGACGCAGCGCACGGCGCAGGAGGTGCTGGATGACGCCACTTGGGGCGTGCTGCAGGCCGGCTACCGGGAGGGACTGGCGGCGGACGCCGATCACCTGAGAACCATCGAGGACATCGCCCTGACGGTGGATGCCGGGTACAGCATGTACACGATCGATCCGGGCCACCACGTCGACGATTCGGCAGAGCAGGCGGACGTCAGCGACCTCGCTGCGCGGATCGCGGCACTCCCCTGGGACACGCTGCGCTGCACGCCTGACGATTGCCGCCGACTCTACGCCGACCGGATTGTGACGGTGGCCGGGCAGCGCGAGCGTTTTCAGCTTACGCTGACCGACCGTGAAGTACTGCGGGCTGTGGTCAAGTACGGACGAGCAATCGCACATGCCGTGGTGTTGTACCAGTATCTCGCGGGCCGGTGCCCCCGGGAGGACTTCGCGTTTGAGTTGTCGGTGGACGAGACCGACACGCCGACTTCCGCCGTCGAGCACTTCTACATTGCGTCCGAGCTCAAGCGCTTGGGCGTGAAGTGTGACGGTCTCGCGCCGCGGTTCGTCGGGCAGTTCTACAAGGGGGTCGACTACGTCGGCGATCTCAGCGAGTTCCGAACAGAGTTTGCCAAGCACGTCCTGATCGCGCAACACTTCGGCGGCTACAAGATCAGCTTGCATTCCGGCAGCGACAAGTTTTCGATTTACCCGATCATCGCGGAACTCGCCGGTGATCTCATCCACATTAAAACGGCGGGGACCAGCTACCTGGAGGCGCTGCGGGTTGTCGCCCACGCCGTGCCGGACCTTTTCCGGGAGATTCTCGCATTCGCGAGGCAGCGCTACGGAGCCGAGAAAGCCAGCTATCATGTGTGTGCCGACGTTGCCAGAATTCCCGAGCCGGATACTCTGCGTGACGAGGATCTGCCGGCCCTGCTCGACCAGAGCGACGCGCGGCAAGTGTGCCACGTCACGTTCGGATCGGTGCTCACGAGTAAGGGGCCCGACGGCTCCTTCCGCCTGCGCGACGAACTCTTGTCGGTGTTGAAGCGCAACGAGGAGATGTACTACGGTTTTCTGGAAGAGCACTTTCTCCGGCACATCAGCCCGTTTCGCTAAGGAGACAGCGCGGTGGACAGGCGCTGCAAGCCAACCGGCCGGCCGTCATTACCGGCGAGCGGCACGTACCGGGGCACCATACGGTCACACGCGGTGGACGCCTCGACCGCGCCGGCGTCTCTCACACAGACCGAGATCTGATCTAGGGAAGGATACCTGGCATGGATATTGGCGCAATCCGACAGCAACTCGCGGCAATCCTGGACGACACGCCGACGGCGGACATCCATACGCATGTTTACAGCGAGGCATTCGGCGAGCTGCTGTTGTGGGGTATCGACGAGCTGCTCAGCTATCATTACCTGATCGCCGAGCTCTTCCGCTATCGGCCCGATCTGGCATACGCCGATTTCTGGAGCATGCCGAAGGCCCGGCAGGCCGAGCTGATCTGGGACGAGATCTTCGTGAAGAACACGCCGGTCAGCGAAGCGGCGCGCGGCGTGGTGACCGTGCTGCACCGGCTGGGCATCGATGCGCGCGCGAAAGACCTCAACCAGGTACGCCAGTACTTCTCCCACTTCTCAACGGGCGCATATATCGACCGCGTGTTCGAGCTCGCCAACGTCAGCCACGTCATCATGACCAACGACCCGTTCGATCCGCGCGAGCGCGCCGTCTGGGACGCACACGGGAACACGGACCGGCGCTTCAAAGCCGCCCTGCGCCTCGACGGCCTACTGAACAACTTCCAGCAAGCTCTGGCGCAGCTCAACCAACAGGGCTTTGAGGCGACCGCCGCTCTCAACCAAGGCACGAAAACGCCCGTCCAGGATTTTCTCAAGACCTGGATCGACAAGATGAAACCCGTCTACCTGGCGGTTTCGCTGCCCCCGACCTTTCGGATGGACGATGGATCCGACCGGGCGTGGCTAATTGCCGAATGCGTCCTGCCGGTCGCGCAGGAATGCGGACTGCCTTTCGCCATGATGATCGGCGTAAAGAAGCGCGTGAACCCGGAGTTGCAGGACGCCGGCGACTCGGTCGGCAAGGCTGATATCGGCGTGGTCGAGGGGTTGGCTCGTGACTGGCCGAAGGTCCGCTTCCTGGTCACCATGCTTTCGCGCGAGAACCAGCACGAGCTGTGCGTGGCGGCCCGCAAGTTCAGCAATCTGCTGCCGTTTGGCTGCTGGTGGTTCCTGAACAACCCCAGCATCGTTCAGGAAATCACGGCCGAACGGTTTGAGCTGCTCGGGCTGACGATGATCCCGCAGCACAGCGACGCCCGCGTGCTCGACCAGCTCATCTACAAGTGGGCGCACTCGCGCGAGATCATCGCGGACGTGCTGGCCAGACGCTACTTTGATCTGATGCGCGCCGGCTGGCCGGTGACGGCGGAAGATATGCAACGTGACGTCAAGAGAATCATGGGTGGTCAATTACTCGTGGAGTAGAAGATGAACCGACGGAGCATCTCGAGCATCGCACAGCATCTGAGCATCCTGGTTGCCTGCTGCTGCATCGTAGCCGCGCCGGCCGTCGCCGACGTGAAACTGCCGCACGTGCTCGGCGACCACATGGTCTTGCAGCGTGGCGTGCTGCTGCCGGTCTGGGGTTGGGCCGAGCCGGGCGAGGCAATCACGGTCAGCCTGGGAACGCACATAGCTGGCGCCACCGCGAACGAGGCAGGCAAATGGATGGTTAGGCTGCCTGCTTTGAAGGCAGGCGGACCGCACGAGCTGACCGTTCGCGGAAACAACACGATCCGCCTGAGCGACATCCTGATCGGCGAGGTCTGGCTGTGCTCCGGCCAGTCGAACATGGAGATGGGCGTCGGCGTGGCAATGGATGCGGAGAAAGAGATCGCCGCCGCCGATTATCCTCAGATTCATCTCTTCGAGCTGCCGCGCCGGCCGGCGGGCGAGCCGGCTGCGGACATCGACGCGAAGTGGCGCGTGTGTCAGCCAGACACGATTGCGAGCGGCGGTTGGGGTGGCTTCTCCGCGGTAGGGTATTACTTTGGGCGCGAGCTGCACCGCGAGCTGAATGTCCCGATCGGGCTGATCGACTCGAGCTGGGGTGGCACGCGGATCGAGCCGTGGACGCCGCCGTGCGGCTTTGCCGCGGTGCCCGCGCTTCAGGATGTTGTGGACACCGTCAAACAGAAGGACGCCGAGTACAAGAGCAAGACCCTCCCGGCCAAGATGACCGAGATCGAAGCGTGGATCGCGGCCACGCGGGCGGCGTCGGCGGCTGGAGATGCGCTGCCGCCGACGCTGTGGTGGCCGCGGCATCCGCTGGAGAGCCACGCCGAGCCGACTGGGCTGTACAACGGCATGATCCACCCGCTCGTGCCGTTTGCGATCCGCGGGGCGATCTGGTACCAGGGCGAGTCCAATGTGCACACCGGCGACGGCATGACATACTGCGAGAAGATGAAAGCGCTGATCGCCGGCTGGCGCGAGGTGTGGAACCAGGGCGATTTCCCCTTTTACTTCGTTCAATTGGCGCCGTTCAAGTACACGTTGCATCGCCAGGACATCTCCCCCTACGACATGCCCGAGATCTGGGAGGCCCAGCTCGCGTCGCTCGCGATCCCGAACACCGGAATGGCGGTGCTGACCGACCTCGGCGACTGGCGCGACATCCACCCGAAGAACAAGCAGGAAGTCGGCCGACGGTTGGCCCTATGGGCGTTGGCGAAAACGTACGGTCGCGAGAGCCTGGTCTGCTCAGGTCCGCTGTGCAAGTCGATGTCGGTCGAGGGTAACACGATCCGCGTCCGGTTCGATTACGAGGGCGGCGGGCTCGAGTCGCGCGACGGGAAGCCCCTGAACTGGTTCGAGATCGCCGGCGCGGACAAGCGGTTTGTCAAGGCCAACGCGAAGATCGACGGCGACACGGTCGTGGTCTGGAGCGAGGACGTGCCCGAGCCGGTCGCGGTGCGGTTTTCGTGGCACATGTTGCCCGAGCCGATCCCGAACCTGGTCAACCGGGAGGGGTTGCCGGCGTCGCCGTTCCGCACGCACGAGTGGTAGCCCGTCGCGTCGCGCCGCCTTTCGCTGCGAAGGACTTACTAATGGGAACGGAAATGGTTGAACGTCATGCTGAGCGAAGCGAAGCATCTTACCGCGTTCGCGA
>CAZDTB010000177.1:4783-8816 GCA_964508075.1 uncultured Planctomycetales bacterium | reverse complement strand
ACGCCCGGGCGGCCCAGAGCGAGCTACTGGACCCGGTCCGCAAGTTAATCGCGCAGAAACACGCGGTCGACACCGAATTCGCCTGGGCGGGCAGCGCGTATGCGCAGGCGGTGGCCGCGGTCGAGCAGTACCAGGCCGATCACGCGGGGAGCACTGAACCCCATCCGGCTCCCTCTGAACTACAGCAGCTCGTGCAACTCGCGGCCGACCGTTGTCGCACCGCGTGGGACGAGGTCTTCAAACTGAGTCAGCACACCCCGAATTTCGGCCGCATGCCCGCGCTCAGGGCGCAATGTGCCGAAATGCTGGCAGACCTGTTTCGTCGCGCTGGGGATGTGGAGCAGGCCGACACCTGGTACAGCCACGCGTTCCAGGCTTGGTGCATCCAGCGTTCCTTCCGTCCATTCGACCGGCAAACGCTGCTGAGGCTCACCGAATACCCGCAGTATCGCTCGTTGACCAGCGAATACATCGCCCTGTTGCGCGACGCGCTGCGCGACGGCTTCGCATCCCAAGAATGGCATATCGCGTTGCAGCGGGGTCAGGAGCTCCACGATTTCGAGCAGACCCTGGAAGGCATGCGCCAGACCGTCGGGCCCTACGATCCGCAAACGGATCTCGACCCGCTGATCTGGTCGCGCGCCCCGGAGATGTACCGGCTGAGTGCGGCGTGGAAGGCCACGCAAGGCGACTATGAGAATGCCGTCAGCGACGCGGCCGAGGCGGCGGAGCACTACCAGCCGATGCGCCCGCGCTTTCCCGAGCTGTACTCGGTCGCATTGGCGGAGCAGGCCGAGTACGCGATTCGGGCCTGGCCAAGCGAGCCGCAACGAGCGGTCGTGCTCGTGCGTGAAGCGATTGACGCCCTGCCCGGAATTCAGGCGCAGAAATACGAGGAGATGGTCAAGCCGTACCGGTTGCGGCTGGCGCGGCTCCTGATTGCAGCCGACCAGGAGCGCGAAGCCGCTCGCCTGATCCGGGCAGTACTTGACTACCAGCCAGACAACGCTCAAGCCTGGGCCTTGATCATCACGTCCGTAGCTGAGCAGGGAGATACGGAATCCACCCGTTCGGCCCTGCGCGATGCGGAAGCGGCCGGCGTGCGCGGAGCCGACCTCGAAGTACTACGACAGATCGCGCGGCAGTACATGCCCGAATCGTTCGAGGAGTCCGAGCCGGAGTAGACCCAGATTTCCCAGATGATGTCTACCGTGTGGTATACTTGACATGGATTTGAACCTGTGAATCACGGGGTTTTCGGCAGCGCAGCGCGAAAACGGCGGAGAACCCGATGGGTGAAAGACGCAAGGAGGCGTTACGGGTCGGGTTCGACGGCTACCGTCTGCGCCGCGTACGAGACAACTGCTCGCAATTGGCTGAATACGCGTGAGTGACGGGCGTTGTTCGGTCCCAGCACCCAGATCGCACGCGTCGATCTTGCACGCGGATGTTGGAAATGGGTACGATAGCGATGAGGAGGCTCGGTGATGTTGCTGAGCAGATGGCATTTGGGGAATGTCGGATTGGCGGTCTCGCTACTGCCGTTCGCTGCCGTGATGGTGGCGATTCCCGGCTGTTGGTGGCTGGTGCCAAATCAGCCGCCCAGCGCTGACGCGGGCGCCGACCAGACGGTTTTCATCGGCGCGAGCGTGTTGCTCGACGGGGCGGGCAGCAGCGATCCGGACGAGGATGTGCTCGAGTTCGGTTGGGTGCAGATCGCCGGAACCGCTGTTGCCCTGTACGACGCCGACACTGCCACGCCGAGTTTCACCGCGCCAAAGACGGTCGCGGAACTGACGTTTCGGCTCACGGTGACCGACGGCCGCGGAGGCGGCGACGCCGACACCGTCAGCGTGACCGTTGCGCTCCCGCCACCGAACGCGCCGCCGGAGGCACGCGCCGGCGACGATCAGACGGTGGCTACCGGCGCGAGTGTCACACTCGACGGCTCCGGCAGCAGCGACCCGAACGAGGACTCGCTGACATTCAGTTGGACCCAGTTGAGCGGGACCCTGGTCTCGCTGGCCAGAGCCGATACGGCATCACCCACGTTCATGGCGCCGGCGTTACCCACCGTCCTGACCTTCCAGCTCACGGTCGACGACGGCAATGGCGGCACCGATACGGATGTGGTGGAGGTCACGATCGTGCATCCGGGGCCACCTGCGGCGGGCCGCCTCTTCGTGGCGAACATGGGCGGCAACAGAATCACCAGCTACGATCAGCCCGGGGCGATGGACGGCAACGTGGTCCCGTGCACCTGCCTCGCTGGGCCACAGACGCAGCTTGCAGCCCCCATCGATCTGTTGGTGGCGCCCGACGGTTCGTTGCTGGTTGCCAACGCGGACACGTCCGCGATCACGGTTTACAACGACGCGCTCAACGCGACCGGCGATCTCGCACCCGAGCGTGTTGCCCAATACGTATGGCTGGATAGACTGTGCGCTCTCGCGATGAGCCCGGACGCGGACCTTCTCTTCGTTTCGCAAACCTCCGCAGGAGAGGGTTCGATCGCCATCTTCGACCGCGTCTCGACGCCGGCGTTTAACGGCGACGTTACACCGGCCTGGATCAACGAGGGCTACGAGCTAGGCACCCCCTGGGATGTTCATTGGACGCCTGACGACGATCTGTACGTAACCACCGACTGCAGCCCTAACACGTTCGTAGTGTTCTCCGATGCGAGCACCGGCCCTAATCCCCTCAACCCCAGCCGTGAGGTGCGCTGCAACGGTATCGGCAACCGGTGGGGTCTCTTCGTCGACGCCAACGACACGCTCTATGTAGTCAGCTACAGCAACGATCAGGTGTTCATTTTCTACAACGCCGCTGCCCTGGACGGTACATATGACCCCGATCTGACACTGACGGTCGAAGGTGCGGGGGATCTGATGTTCATCGCGGTGGATTCCGTCGGCACGGGCTACATCACGGATCGTGCGCTCGACGCGATCTACTGCTACGACAACTTGGCGATACGCGATGGCACCGTCCCCCCGGACCGCACGATTCAAGGTGCCCAAACCCAGCTCGACCGGCCGTTCGGTGTGTTCCTGCTGGAGGACTGAGGCGGCCTGGCGGCACGGTGCCGCGCGGCTCGGCCCCGACCGACTGCAGGTCTTCGATCAGCCGCGTGCGCGTGCGGCGGCAGCGCCGCAGCACGGGCAGACTTTCAGGCGATGTTCGTGACGCTGGTCGATCCGCGTTCAGACCAGCCCCTCCGGATACCTTCGGGCGAGGTCCACGTAGACCTTCTTCCACTGCGTCCACTCGGCCTTGTAGTCAACGGCGACGGTCTTGTGGAGCACCTTGGCGGGCACGCCGACCGCGATGTGGCTGGCGGGAATCTCCTGCCGCTGACGCACCACCGTCCCCTCCCCGACCACGGCCCACTCACCAATGTCGGACCAGTCCGAGATGATCGCCCCCATGCCGATCACGGCCCAATCGTGGATCGTCGCGTTGTGCACAATGCACCCGTGCCCGAGCGTAACCCAAGCGCCGATGGTGGTCTGCTCGTCCGGCCGGGCGTGGATGACGACGTTGTCCTCGATGGCGGTGTTATCGCCGATGCGGATACGGCCGTAGTCGCCGCGAATCCGAGCGCCGGGGCCGACCCAGCAGTGGGAGCCGAGCTTGATATCGCCGAAGACGTCGGCCGACGGGTGGATGTAGGTGCCGTCGCCGATGTCAGGCACCTTACCTTCGAAGGCGTTGATCATGGGTGTTCCCCGTGGTGCATGTCAGGTAATGGGTGGGTATCCGGATCTCATCGGATCATTTGTAGCGTGTCAGCCGGACGATCGCAATTCGCCAGCCGACGCAGCACTGATCGAATGCGGGCGTGTGCCGGGCGGTCAGCCCCGCTGCTTGGTGACTGTTGGCGATATCCGCACGCTTCCGCTAGAATTCCTCTTTGGGTTTCGAGGCCGCGGATGGGCATCCCGCTGACTGCCGGCGTGCATCCCGCTACGGAGAGCCAGTATGACATCACATAGGTTTATTAGCCGCGCTCGCCGCTTTGCCGCAGTGA
>CAZDTB010000177.1:0-4773 GCA_964508075.1 uncultured Planctomycetales bacterium | reverse complement strand
AGCACCCTCGTGCTTGGCGGGTGCGACATCGGAGAGTTCACGACCACGAGCACGGTCACGCTGGACACGCGCGAGATCATGCGGTTCTTGGTGAAGTCCTGGGTCGTGACGCCCATCGAGAACGCGATCGACACGGGGATTGACCGGCTGTTCGACGAAATCCAGGGCGACGAGTAGCGCTCGGTCACGGCTTGCCTAGCAGGTAGTGGCGTCGGCCCCCTGCGGCCGATGCTGCCGGCAGATTGAGGCGTGACGGAGCGCCAGGCCCGGACACGGGCCCTCAACACTCAGGGGAATCATGCCATGACGCGAAGCGGCGTAGTTCGAACGATGCTCATCGCCGTTCTCTCGCTGGAGGCCGCGAGCGCTCCGGCGGACATCGTGGAGCTTACGGACGGAAGCCGTCTGCTCGGAACGGTCGAGCGCTGGGGAGACGGGAAGCTGATCCTGGCGACGCAGTTCGCCGGCACGCTGGAAATCGACGCGGCGCTGGTCGTGACGATCGAGACCGACCAGCCGGTCAATGTCGACATCGATACGGGTGATCGCCTGGTCGGGCCCGTCGAGTGGAAGTCCGAGATCGACCGCGTCGTCGTGCAGACCGAGCTCGGCGGGATTCCGGTCAGCGTTGAGCGTATCGAGGCAGTCTGGCCCAAAGACGGCAAGAGCCCGGAAGTGCTGGCGATGGAGGAGCAGATCGCCAAAGTCAAGCAGGAGGCCGAGGCGCGGCGGGCCAGGTGGGCGGCCACGGTGGAGATAGGATTGTTCTTCACCGAGGGAAACAAGGACATCTTCACGGCGCGCGGACGCGCCGAACTTCGACGCATGGCCCCCAGGGACCTGCTCAAGTTCTACATCGCGGGCGACTATGGCGAAGAGACCGACCAGCGGAACACCGCGGAAGCCAAGGGCGGGGCGTACTACGAGCACCTGCTGTCGGAGCACTGGTTCGCGTTCGGAAAGGTCGATCTCGAATACGACGAGTTCGAGAACCTCGAGCTGCGCGTCTCAACCGGCGCCGGTCTGGGTTACTACTGGCTGAAGGAGGAAACGCACGAGCTCAAGACGCGGGGTGGCCTCGGCTACCTCCACGAGACCTTCCTGGATGGGCTGACCAACAACGCCGCCCAGGCAGAGCTTGGGCTCGAGTATCGGCTGGACATCACTTCGTGGATGCGCTTCACGCACGCCACGACGTACTACCCGACGTTCGAGTCGGTCCGGGACTATCGTCTGGTCTCCGACTCGGGGCTCATTTTCCCGCTCGGCGATAGCGAGGTGTGGAAGCTCAAGCTCGGCGCACAGTACGAGTACAAGTCCATCCCGAGCCCGGGAACCAAGAGTCTGGACCAGACTTACTACGCGAACATCCTGGTCGATCTCGAGTAGCCCGACGCCTGCGTGCAGCCGGCGAGGTCGTCGCTGGAGGAGTGGATGCAGGTGCCCTCACCGATCTCGGCCGCTTTGCCTTCGAACGTGTTGATCATGCAAAAAAGATCCGGTTTACGAAGGACGCGACAGCAACTAGCCACCATGTTAGCATAGTGTTGTGATCCTTGCGTCCGAGCACAGCTTGGCTGCGGCGAGCCTGGCCCTTGGCGCGCCGCGTATCAAGGGATGGTCCGCGGCAGAACTTCGATTGATCGCGGAAGCCCGTTCGTTCCCGCGATCGGAGGCGACTGCCCTGCGGAGAGAGATCCGCGCCGGAGAAGACCCCCTGGGGGAAGTGTTCTGCCTTCTCAGATCGCCCGCGGAGCGACGCAAACAGGGCGCAACTTATACCCCGTATCCAATCGTCCGCGCAATGGTGGCGTGGGCTCGGCGGGAGGAGCCTAGCCGGGTTGTCGATCCAGGCGTTGGCTCGGGTCGTTTCTTGATGGAAGCAGCACAAGCCTTCCCCAGAGCGCGACTGATAGGGTTCGAGGTGGATCCGCTCGCGGCAATCCTGGCGCGCGCGAACCTTGCGGCGCTTGGCCTGCAAAAGAGAGCCCGAATCGTCCTGTGCGACTATCGTGGCGCCCGACTCGACAAGATCGCTGGCAAGACTCTGTTCGTTGGGAACCCACCGTACGTCCGGCACCATGATGTGGCCCCACGCTGGAAGCGGTGGTTGACGACCGAGGCACGCAAACGGCATCTGCCCGTGAGTCAGTTGTCGGGTCTACACGTTCACTTTTTCCTCGCGACACAGATACTCGCGAAGACGGGCGATTACGGGGCCTTCGTGACGTCCGCTGAATGGCTCGACGTGAATTACGGTTCGTTGGTCCGCGGTCTCCTGCTGAACGGTTTGGGAGGCACGTCGATTACCCTGCTCGATCCTCGGGTGCACGCATTTCCCGACGCAGCCACGACGGCTGTAATCACTACGTTCGCTGTGGGCGGGCAGCCCAAGTCGATTCAAGTCAGGAAGGTCCACTCACTTACTGATCTGACCAACCTCAGTAACGGCCGGTCCATCCGACGGGATCAACTTGAGCGCGAACGGCGATGGTCGCGTTTGACGATGACACCGCGGAGACTCTCGGCGGGGTTCGTAGAGTTGGGTGAGCTTTGCCGAGTGCACCGCGGTCAGGTAACGGGTTCTAATCGCGTTTGGATAGCCGGCGACCACAGTCGCGACTTGCCCACTGAAGTGCTGTATCCGGCGGTGACACGGGCAAAAGAGCTGTTTGACGCCGGCATTGCACTGCAGAGCACGGCCGGCTTGCGATCGGTGATTGACCTGCCTTCCGATTTGTCCGTGTTTGATGCGCAGACGCGGCGCGCGGTGGAACGGTTCCTCAAGTTTGCGAAAGCTCTTGGCGCCGATGCGACGTACATCGCACGCCACAGAAATCCCTGGTGGTCGGTGAGCCTACACCCACCAGCACCAATCTTGGCGACGTACATGGCTCGTCGGCCGCCGGCATTCGTTCGCAACTTGGCTGGCGCCCGCCACCTGAATATCGCGCACGGGATTTACCCCAGGGAGCGCTTGGCGAAGGTTGTGCTCCGGCGGTTGACGGACTACCTCTCGAAGGCAGTCACCACTAGCGAGGGCAGGACCTATGCGGGCGGTCTGACGAAGTTCGAGCCACGCGAGATGGAGCGCATCCGTGTACCTGGACCCGAGTTGCTTCTGGATGGGTGCTAAATGGCCGATCCACCCACCTGGACAACGAAGGATCTGGAAAAGCAGCGCAAGAAGGCCGTCGGCCTCTTCCGGACGCGACGCTTGTGCGAACCCGCTGGTGCCTACGTGGATGTGTTCGATGATTGCCTTGCCACGTTTCAGAGACTCCTTGATGAGACCGACGATTTTGCCGACCTGCGTTCGAGAGCGCTTGATGCTCTCACAAACAAGAAGCTTCTGGAAGCACTTCGCTATATCGCTGGTCCACCTGTATCGAAGGATGATCTTGAGATACTTGCCGACGTGGATTCCCTCGCCGCTGGACGACTCAAAACGGATGACACGCTCGTCGATCGCGTGATCACAGTGATTGAGAAGGTCGTCGACCCAAGGCGGTTTCCCTGGGTATCGGAGAGACGTGCGCCGACCGATACCGAGAAGGTGGCGGCCGTCGTCGCATCGGCGGCGCTACTTGCCAAGAGCCGGCGAGAGACTGCCCGGCGGAACCAGGAGAAGAGACAGCAAGAGCTTGCCGTGAAGGCAGCTCTGGAGGCCGGCAGTTTGGCCCGCGCCGCAGTGAAGTCGATTCAAAATGTGGCCGAGGGGCCAGAACGGGGCCAGTTCTGCCGAGAGGTGAAACTCGGAGACAGAAAGGCGGACTTTGTGCTTCGCCTTTGGGATGCTCGGCTCCTTGCAATAGAATGCAAAGTGTCGAACTCGTACACGAATTCGATCAAGCGCCTCAATCGCGAAGCGGTGGGAAAGGCGATGTCCTGGTATAAGGACTTCGGGGGACGGCAGCTCGTGGGGGCGGCCGTCCTCGGCGGCGTATACAAGCTCCTCAATCTTGAGCAGGCCCAACAAGAGGGTCTGGCGTTATTCTGGGATCACGATCTTGGGGCGCTTACAGCGTGGGTTGAGAGCACGCGCTCGGAGTGAATCGCGGACAGACGACCGGGTGGGCATCGGCGACGCTTTTCCAACGTCCGCCACAGCGGGCGGACGCTACTTCCGGCACGGAGACCGGACGCTACATCTCGCCGGTTGCAAACCGGTGCCACACGTTCTGTATTCTTGGCGCTCTTGCCGTCTTGGCGGTTCCCAAGACCTACGCCGGCACCCAGGCCAGGTCGAGGATCGTGTTGGTCGGGTTCTTGGTGTTGAAGACCGCCTTGACCTTCATGCCGAACGTCGGCTTGCCCTCTTTCAGCCAGCTCATCAGCTTGGTGCAGACGCCTTCGAGCTCGACGCTGATCAGTGGCGTGCCGGCGGGGAGCTTGAAGAGCTCGCCCGGGTAGGTCACGGTCGAGTGCGTGTAGATCGTGCCGACCTGCGGGGCCTCGACCCACTCGGTGTTATGCCAGCAATCGGGGCATTCGCAGCGCGGCGGCAGGAACAGCCGCTTTTCGCCGCATTCGGGGTTCGTGCAGCGCGTCGCGAGGATCTTCTTCTCACGCAGCCCCTGGAAGAACTTGCCCCAGCCGCCGTACGTGTGCGTGTGGTGCCAGGTCTTGGGGTTCTTGACCGTGAGCGGGTCTTCCTGGATCACTTCCAAAGTTGTAGTTGGCCAGTCCATGATGGATCTTCCTTTCGGATCATGCTTACAGCGCCTATCAAAACCGGGTGGCACGGGCGTCTCGCCCGTGAGGCCACAGGCG
>CAZDTB010000176.1:0-8833 GCA_964508075.1 uncultured Planctomycetales bacterium | reverse complement strand
GCGAGTTACTGGCTCGAAATGTACGAGGATGCCTGGTCGCTGTACGAACAGCACGACATCGATCGCGAGATTCAGCGGCAAACTCAGCGTATCCTGCAACAGGTGGACGAGACCCGGATCCCCTGGGCGGTCGACATCCTCTACCCGAAGAACTGGAGGGAGATTTCGGCGCGGCGGGCCGGCATCGAGGGCAGCGGCGGTACGGATGAGGACTTCGAGCTGAACCGCGTGCTCGACACGATTCAGCCGGAAGTCGATTTCGACGAGCTCCCGTTCGACCAGGCGGTCGATTTCCTGACCGACCTGAACCAGATGAACATCGCCGTGGACTGGGATGACCTGGCGAGCAGCGGGATCGACCGCGACAAGCCGATCTCGATCCGACTGAACGATGTCAAGCTGCGCACGGTGCTCAGCGAGGTTCTGACGCAGGTCGGGGGGGACGTGCCGCTCAAGTACGCGGTGGGCGAAGGCCTGGTGCGGGTCGCGACGAAGGAGAAGCTCGACCGCGACAAGCACATCCTGGTTTATGACGTTCGCGACCTGATCGTCAACATCCCGCGCTTCGTGCGGGGCCCGCAACTCGACCTCACCGGTGCAGGGCAGAATGAGCTTGATCAGGTCGGCGCTCGCGGCGGCCTGTTCGATCGCCGGGGTGGGGATCTGGAAGCGACTGCCCGCCAAGGGGAGCCCGACGAGGAGATCGTCGACGAGATCATGGACCTGGTCCGCACGACGGTCGAGCCGGACTCGTGGCGGGAGACCGGGGGCGGGGAGGGCGCGTTGCGCGAGCTCAACGGGCAGTTGATCGTCTACAACACGTCTGAGGCTCATCAGCAGACGCGGGCGCTGCTCACGCAGTTGCGTGAAGCGCGGGCGCTGATGATCGGGGTCGAAGCTCGTTTCCTGATTGTGAGTTCGAATTTCCTCGAAGAAATCGGGGTGGATCTGGATTTCGTCTTCAACGCCGGATCGGCCGGCTTTGACCCCGCGTTCACCACGGGTACGGCCGGCGGGGTCGCCCCGATCAGCGATCCCTTCACCGGAGCCCAGGTTCTGATCCCCAGGGCGTTCTCGCAGGCGGGCATTACTCCGGCCATTCCCGCCTTTGGCGGCGGGCAGATGGCCCAGGTAACTCCGCTGCAGCCGTACGGGAACGCGGGGTACGTACCGAGTGGAACCGGCATCAGTCCGCACTTCAACGAGATGTCGCCGATCACGGCGCAGCAAAGCTCGCTGAGCCTCGCGGATCCGCGGGTACTGAACACGGGGATCCCCGGGAGTTTTGCGACGCAAAGCTTGTCGCCGGCCCTCAACATCGCCGGCTCGTTCCTCGACAACCTGCAAGTGGATTTCCTGATTCGGGCCACGCAGGCGAACAAGCGCTCGAGCATCGTGCAGGCACCCCGGCTGATGATGTTCAACGGGCAACGGGCGTGGGTGGCGGTGGTTCGCAACCGGCAATACGTGAGCAGCGTGACGCCCTCGGTGGCCGAGGGCGCGGTTGGCGTACAGCCCGTGATTGGGAACATCGCGAGCGGTAACTCGCTCGACGTGGAGGGCACGATCAGTGCCGACCGCAAGTACGTCACGATCACCGTGCGGACCGGCTTGGCGCAGGAACCCTTCTTCGAGAAGTTCGAGGTGCAGCGCGCCAGCGGTGATTCACCGGGCATCTTCATCCTGCTGACCGACCAGGAAACCCGCGGCGTCCGGACGACGGTGTCCGTGCCCGACGGGGGGACCGTGCTGCTGGGTGGGTTGAAGCAGGTCGGCGAGATCGAGATTGAGGCCGGCGTCCCGATCCTGAGCAAGATTCCGATCCTCAAGCGGGCCTTCACCAACACGACCAAGGTCAAGGACACGCAGACCCTGCTGATTCTGCTGAAGGCGAAGATCCTGATTCAAAAGGAAGCCGAAGAAGAGGCCTTCCCGACGTTGAGCTCGGTGCGGCCCGGCTAGCGTGGATTATTCATGGAACCGATCACGGCCATGTCGTGTGGCACAGCCGCCCTCGGCTGTGCGCTGCGGACGGCGACCACCGTGCTCCCAGCCGAGGGCGGCTGGGCCACATGAATAATCCGGGCTAGGGAAGATTACGCCGTGCTTTGCACGCGCTGGGATACGATTCCGTCGCGCCCGCTGCTGAGAAGCGGCGGGCGTTTTTTCATGGTGGTCGGCGTCGTAGTCTCTTTCGGGACGGCTGACCGCGTTCTCGGGCAGACCAGCATTCCGTCATCGCAGGTGGCAGCGCCCGACATTCGCGCGTTTCAGCCGGGTGTCGGGATCAATTGGGCTTGCCGGGCCGTCTACGTGGACGGTCAGGTCGTGCTGCGCGCGGGCCTGTTGGAGTTTCTGGCGTGTTTTGCAGGCAAGGAACATGAGAGCATCATACGGCTGGAGGCATCGGCGACACACATTTACATGGCCCTGGGGCTGGTTGGATTGGAGTCGGGGCATCCGCCGCGGTGGGACGAGCGGCGTGGGCGGTTCGGGCCGCCGACGGGCGATCTGGTTGACGTGAGCATCGAATGGGAGATTGACGGAGACCGGCGGTCAGCAGCGGGATTTCAATGGCTGCGTGAGTGCGAATATGAGCGGACGCCGATCGATCGACCGTGGGTTTTCGCGGGCTCACGTCGCTTGGGTGACGGGACCTTATCGGCCGATCGCAGCGGTGAGGGGATCGCGGTGGTGGACAAGCCGAACAGCCTGCTGGCACTTTCGCGCAATCATGTCAGCCACGATGTGGAATTGTGGGCGGAGGCGAAGACGGCGGCGATTCCGCCGATAAACACGCGCGTACGGGTCATACTGCGGCCGGCGAGAGCGCGCGAGTACGACGTGCGCGTTGATTTTCGGGGGGCAGCGTTCGTGGACGGACGCTTCGTCCAGCCGGAAGACCTGGCGGACCTGATCAATCTGGCGCGGCGCCTGTCGGTGGACTACGTTCAACCCATTCGGCTGGAGGGGACGCTGCGCTCGGACGCAGCCGGTCTGCGAAGGGTGCTGTTGCGGGCGGGGGTCTCGCCGGAGGGATTCCGGTTCATCTCGCGGTGCTCGGCCGACAGCACCATTCGGTCGCTCAGTTCCTAGATGGCTATTCGGGGATTCGCGGCGCCGTGATTCAGGCGTCGCGTGGAGCCGACGGATTGGTTTTCGGGAGGTTGAGCAGTTCGCACACGCGGTCGAGCAGTTCGAGCTTGTTGACGGGCTTGCTGAGGAAGTGGTCGGCGCCGGATTCGCGGGCCCGCTCCATGTCGGCGACTTCGTTGAGCGCGGTCACCATGATGATCGGGATGTGCTGGTGGCGCGGGTCCTGCTTGAGGATGCGACAGACCTGGAAGCCGCTGCGGCGGGGCATCATGATATCCAGCAGGATCAGGTCGGGCTGGTCGGTTTCGACGGCGTCCAGCGTGGCCTGGCCGTCGCGGGCGGTTGTCACGCGCAGTTCGAGCGGATCCAGGTAGGCCTCGAGCAGCTCGAGGATTTGCGGGTTGTCGTCAGCGATCAGAACGGTCGGGGAGCCGGCGGTGTCGCTCTGCATGGCGGTCAGCCCTGTTGGTGCAACTGCGAACATCTCAGTTTCGCGGAAAGTCGCCGCGGATGCAAACCCGAAACCTTGTCGGAAACCTGGGCGGCGGATATAGTCCAAGAGGAGCCGCGGGCCGGTGGCATCGGCGGGTGCCGGTCCGTGCGGGCCGTTGGCGGGCGCGGTTCCACTGCTTTCGATCGGAGTATGAGCGATGCGCAGTCAACTCGGCATGCTGAGACGGTCGGTGTTGTGTCTTTTGGGCGGCCTGGTCGCGAGCTCGCTACTCGTGTCCGGATGCGCCGGCGGGGACTTTGCCTACTATCAGACCGTGCTCGGCCGGACGCCGTTCTCGACTTACACGGGCGGCAGCGCCGACCCGCAGGCCAGCGGAGGCGGGAGCACGTTTTTCGAGGGCGGCACGCGCACAAACGTCGATCCCTGCTCGGAGCCGAATGCCCGTAAGTTCGTGCGGATTTCCATGCGAAACCTGGCCCCGGACGACTATACTCACTATTTCCTGGTGCTGATTGCATACGTCAACGGCGAGACGTACCCAACCGGCGCCGTCTGCCCGGATGACATCGATCTGTATACTTCCTATGGATACCAGGAGATCCCCGAGGGAGCGCTGGCGGAATTCGGCAACCTCTGCGTCGTGGGCCCGGCCCTGCTTTACTTCCACTACAATGGTCAGTTTCGCCGCAGTGGTGGGGTCGGCGGGGCTCAGCTCGCATCGGCGATCGGGCCAGCCCTGGGCACCAACGCCACGTACGACACCTTTTTCACCAGTGGGGGCGCGGCAGTTCCGATACCCGACCAGATTTACTTCCACAATCCGGGTACCGGGGAGGGCGCTGCGCTGCAGATCAGTTGGAGCTCGACATCGCCCTGCTTTGGAGCCGGTGCTGACCTGCTGGTCGATTCGGAGTGCGACCAGGACAGCTTCTACTACGTGGATGAATCGGACCTGATCACAGGTTCCGTCGCGTTGGGCGTGGGGTCTGGTCGCCGCGTGCCCAGCGAGATTCAGGGCACCGGCTGCGAGTGCATGGGGTTTCAGCGGCCCTACCAGAGCCTGGCGCCGTCGGGAACCGGGGCGTCGAGCGCCATGTGCAACGAGTTCCTGCGGGGCGGGCTGATCGAGTACGTTTTCGTCCGGGAAGACACCAACCCGGCCTATCCGCAGTTGCTGTGGCGTGTGACCGACCAATCAGGGGCGGAAGTGCATCACTTCGATTCGCGCGGACCACTACCGTAGCGGCAAGGGCGGCGTCGCCATCCGATTGAGAACGAGAGACGCGGGCTCGCGGCCCGGCGTCTAGCCCGGATAATTCACCGCAGAGCACGCAGAGATCGCAGAGAGGTGATAGAAAAGAGGTTAGCGAAGCCGACGCAGAAGGACAGGTGATACACACTGTCAAAACGAAACGCACTCGGATTCTGCCACAACTTCTGTCTCAACAACACTCTGCGCTCTCCGCGCTCTCTGCGGTATGAATAGTCCGGGCTAGTGTCCTGTGGGCGAAATCACCTGGGGATTGGCGGATCACTCAGGGGGTTGAGCCGGCCGCTGCGGGCTGCTGTTTCTGGAGCGCGTCGAGCTGTTGCCGCGCGGCCAGGTTCGCGGGATCGAGCACCAGTACACGCCGGAGAGTCTCGAGCGCGTCGGCGAGCTGGCCGGTGGCGGCCTGAAGCGAGCCGAGCTTGAGCAGGGTATCGGGGTCGGTGCCCCCGTCGTATTCGACCGCCTTTGCGGCTACCTCGAGGATCCGGAAGTGTTCCATGGTTCGCTCGAGATCCGCTTGCCACATCCAGGTATCGACCAGGATGCTGAAGACTCGCGCGGCCGGCCGTTCCATGCCGGGCAGCAGCCGGTCGGAGAGCCTGCCGTCGGGATTCTGCTCGAAGAACACTCGGCCGCAAGCGCTAAGGACCGCGCGCTTGAGCTCGCAGGCTTTGTGAAGTCGCTGGAGGCGCTCGAGCGTCATGCCGTAGGTCTTGACATCGCTGTCGGCGATGGCGACGAGCTGTGAGGCATCGCTGAGGGCCTCGTTGAAGTCGTCCAGCGTGACCGCAGCTTGGGCTCGCAAAGTCGCGAGCATGTACCAGCCATCCAGGTTTTGGCGATCGAGTTCGAGGACCTGCTCGACGGTTTCGATCGCCTTGCGGCGGTAGCTTGATCCGGCATAGGCCTGCGCCAGGCCAAGCAGTACCTGCGGCTCAAGTTCCGGCTTGTCCGAAGGGATGACGTTCTTGGCTGTCTCGAGATATCCCAGGGCCTGGCGGGGTTGGCCGGAGCGAAGCCAGATACGTCCCAGACCCCAGTTGGCACCGAAGTCGCTGGGTTGGACACGTTTCACGAGCGTCCATTGCTTGCGGGCCTCCTCGGCATTGCCCATGTCCCAGGCGATGTCGCCGAGCATCCGCAGCACGTCGAGGTCCGTCTGACCGTGCCCGCGCTGCACGACGGCGTTGAGGAGGTTTATGGCGTCGGTGTAGCGTCCGGTCTGACGAGCCTGGTCCGCAAGCGACATCAGCTCGGAAACCGTAAAATCGGCGGGCGATCGCGTGACCGGAGCCTGCTCCCCCGGCTGGGTCGTAGGCTGCTCCTGGCCGGGACAAACGGCCGCGAACGGGGCGAGCACCAGCAGTATCGCTGACGGACCTGATAGGCTTTTCAACATTCCGCAGACTCCCGAGTCGTTCCTGCCCGACGCCGGCGTTGCGCGTCAATCGCCCATCTGCGTCGTTCGAGGGCGAGCGGCGTGGTCGGAAAGGCGCACGTTACGTATTATCGGCAGGCCCGCAAAGTCTTCTGGCACAACTTTTTGCGGCAGTGCCGCTCGGCCGGGAGGCTCCGGCTGCTGGCGCGGGTCCTGCCGCGGATCAATTCAGTCTACGAGCTCGAGCCGCAGAAGGTTCAGGGCGGCATGGGCGGCGCGGGCCCGGATGACCTCGCGCGGCGAGTCGCTTCCGAAGCGGATCTCGCGGACGGTCACGCCGACGGGCGTCGCCAGCCCGAAGAACACGAGGCCGACCGGTTTATCGGTCGTTCCGCCGTCCGGGCCGGCGATACCGGTGACGGCTAACGCGTACGTGCTGGCTAACCGGTCGCGGGCGCCGTGGGCCATGGCTTGAGCGACGGGCGCGCTCACCGCGCCGAATCTCGCCAGCGTCTCCGCCGGCACGCCGAGCAACTGCTGCTTGAGCTCGTTGGAGTACGTGACGGCTCCGCCGACGAAGTACGCGCTGCTGCCGGGTGTGTCGGTCAGCATCTTCGCGATCAGCCCACCGGTGCATGACTCGGCGGTGCCGAGCGTCTCGCCGCGGGCGACGAGTTGCTGGCCGACGACCGAGGCGAGCGTGTCGTCTTCCCGCCCGAAGACGGTTTTTCCGAGGCGCGTGCGGATCTCTGCCTCGGTCTGGTCGAGCAGCGCGTCGCCCATTTCAGCGGTGTCGGCCTGAGCGTTGATTCGCACGCCGATGACACCAAGCTCGGCCGTCGTACCGATCTGGGGGTTACGATCGGGGGCCATCAGGTCGCGCAGGTGCTCGCCGACGTCCGACTCGCCGAGGCCGAAGCAGTTGAGCCGGCGCTGTCTCAGGGCGCGGCCGGCGGCTGCAGCTCGGACGTGAGGGAGCAGGTCGCGCGTAAACATTTCTTTCATTTCAAACGGCACGCCGGGCAGCGCATAGCAGGGCGTGCCGTTCAGCTCGATGAAGATTCCCGGGGCGGTCCCGCAGAGATTCTCGATGGCGCGGCCGCCGCGCGGGATGAGGGCCTGCACCTGGTTGCGCTCGGGAAACGCGCGTCGGCGTCGTTCGAAGAACGCGCGAATCCGCGCGAGGCTGGCAGGGTCGATCTCGAGCTCCACACCGGCGGCCTCGGCCAACGCCTGGCGGGTCAGATCGTCGACGGTCGGGCCCAGGCCACCGGTGGCAATAATCAGATCGCACGCGTCGGCGGCCTGCGCCAGCGCGTCGGCGATCGCGGACAGGTCGTCCGGGACGGTGACGTGTCTTTCGCCCCGGATTCCGAGGCCCGCCAGTTGTTGGGCCAACCAGGCCGCGTTGGTGTCCACGCTCTGGCCGAGGGTCAGCTCGGTGCCGATCGAGACAATCCAGGCCCGGTGCGGCGTCTCCGCCGTTTGCCGTTGTTTGTCCATGCGCCCATTGTAGAGTAACGGGTTTGAGATGGCTCCGGCTGACGGCTGCCGAAGGTCGAAGTTGCGTGTTCGCGGCGGCTACGCGACCGATCCGGTCCGGCCACGCAGCGTGTGCAGTCCGCATCGAACCGGCGTAGAATGTACATGTATCGGAGGAATTGACCGGGGCAGTAGCCCAATGGCAGAGGCAAGGGACTTAAAATCCCTCCAGTGCGGGTTCGAATCCCGCCTGCCCCAGTGACATCGCCGCGCGGGCGGCGAGTCAATGCGAGGAATGAAACGAGAAGACCATGACTGATGCACCCCAGTCCAATCCGGAGTTGCGTGAACGCGTCGCCGAGGTGATTGACGGCATCCGCCCGTACATCCAACGCGACGGTGGCGATATCGAGCTGGTCGAGGTTGAGGACGACGGCCTGGTGAAAGTCCGGCTGTCGGGAGCCTGTTCCGGCTGCCCGCACGCTGCGGTGACGCTCAAGATGGGGGTGGAGCGCGCGCTGCGTGAGCGCGTGCCAGAAGTCAAGGAAGTGGTCCGCGTGGAATAACTGACTGACGAGCCGCGTTACGGGCGGCGGGGGCCGCTGCAGAGTCGTTGCAGCGGGGCGCCTATCGGAACCTGGTTACAGCTGGCGAAAAATGGCGGCGATTTTTTTGTGGAATTTCAGTATTACGTAATTATAATCCGTAATATCGGGCAACTGGCTTGGGCTGGT
Organism: uncultured Planctomycetales bacterium; assembly: GCA_964508075.1. Taxonomy (GTDB): domain Bacteria; phylum Planctomycetota; class Phycisphaerae; order UBA1845; family Fen-1342; genus JALSRY01. Next base: position 419 of record CAZDTB010000176.1, on the reverse strand, counting down.
AATTCGGAATTGCCGCGTCGCCCATGCTCATCTGTAATTCAGGAGGCTTGAGAGAATGACACGACCGAACTTGCAATTGGCCATCCTTGCTGCACTCATCTTTGTGACCACGGCTCGGGCCGACGACCCCGACTGGCCGGCCATGCCGTACACGCCGCACGCCGACTACCAGGCGGTCGACGCCGACGGGTTCGGCACGTTCCCACTCACAGATCCGGTCAAGATGCGCGGGGTGATCATCAACGACCCCACCGACATGCTCGATCCGGTGCCCGGGTCGGACCCGTTCATGGGCGGGCAGTGGCAGATCTTCGTTCAGGCGGCCGAGCTCGACGATTTCGGCGGCACCGGCTGCTGGATGGGGCAGAATATCGGCAAGCTCAACGGGACGCATCCCGAGGGCAGCTACACCGACGAGG
>CAZDTB010000175.1:0-8944 GCA_964508075.1 uncultured Planctomycetales bacterium | reverse complement strand
TGGCCGGCCAGATCAGGGCGTGGAAGTCGGTGTTGTCCTCGCCGATGAAGTGGACGATCCCGGTGTCGGGATCGGACCACCACTTCTCGTAGCCATGCCAGTCCCCGTCGCGCTGCTCGCACAGCTTGGCGGTAAAGGAGACGTAGCCGATCGGGGCGTCGAACCAGACGAAGAGCACCTTGTTCTTGGCGTCGGGATCGTCGAGCGGGACCGGGACGCCCCATTCGATGTCCCGTGTCATGGCCCGCTCGGGCAGCCCCTGCTTGATCTGGCCCAGGGCGAAGTTGAGCACCTGCGGGCGCCAATGGCCCTGCTTGGATTCGAGCCACTCACGCAGCGGCTTTTCGAAGTCGTTCAGGCGGAGGTACCAGTGCGTGGTCTCGCGGACTTCGGCCGGCTGGTGCGTGATCTCGCTGATCGGGTCGATCAGCAGGAGCGGGTCGATCATCTGGCCGCAGGCCTCGCATTGGTCGCCCGTGGCGCCAGGTTCGTTGCAGTGGTGGCAGGTGCCGCGGACGTAACGGTCGGGCAGGAAGCGGTTCGCCTTGGGGTCGTAGAGCTGCTTGGTGCTGCGTTTGGTGAAATAGCCTTTGTCGAAGATCCGCTTGAAGAACTCCTGGCTGAAGCGCTCGTGCACGTCGGTAAAGGCCGGCTGATGTGTGCCGCCATATACATCGAAGTCGATCCGCAGCCCGGCGAAATCCGCTTTCTGGCGCTGGTTGAAGCGGGTGGAGATCTCCTGCGGCGTGGAGCCGAATTTGGCGGCGGAGATCTCGATCGCGACGCCGTTGTCATCGCTCCCGCACACGAAGCAAACCTCCTCGCCACGGGCACGCAGGTAGCGGACGTAGGTATCAGCGGGCAGGTAAGCGCCGCCGATATGACCGACGTGCAGGCGGCCGTTGGAGTAGGGCAGGCCGGCGGTGACCAGGTAGCGTTTGGGCATGGTTGGACACACTCCCGTCAGGGCGAACAGACAGCGGATACTACGACGCGGGCAAGGGACATGCAACGCGGAGCTGCGGAGCTCAGGGTTCGAGGTTCGGCGGGGAGGCCAATCCGGCTATTATTGCCTGTCACATAGACGAGCGCACTGAGAGGAGAATAGCGTGGATGCTGGTTTGAACGATTCATGCGTTTTGATAACTGGGGCTTCTGGAGGGATCGGGCTGGCGACCGCTGACCTGTTTGCCGAGCAGGGGGCCAAGCTGATCTTGCACTATCACACTCAGCCCGAGCCGATTCGGGAGCTGCAAAGTCAGCTTCAGGTGCAGAACATCTCGGTCCCGGCCGATCTGCGGGAGGAGCGCGAGGTAGACGGGTTGTTTGCCGAGGGGTTGAAGGCGTATCCGCGGATCGACACGGTCGTGGTGAACGCCGGCATCTTCCGCAGCCGCTCGGTGCCGCTGCACGAGATGTCGTTGGAGCAGTGGCGGGAGACGGTTGACGCCGACCTGACCAGCGCGTTTCTCACCTGTCGCGGTTTTTTGCGGCATCTGGCGAGCGATCGGCGTGAATCGGCGTCGATTGTGCTGGTCGGGTCAACCGCGGCGATCTTCGGCGAGGCCGGTCACGCGGACTACGCCGCCGCCAAGGCTGCGATGGTTTATGGTCTCACGCTGAGTCTGAAGAACGAGATTGTGCGGCTGGCGCCGCGTGGGCGGGTCAACTGCGTGTGTCCGGGCTGGACGCGGACGCCGATGGCCGCATACGCCCTGGGCGATCCGAAAGCGGTCCGTCGGGCGCAGGCCACAATGGCGCTGGAGAAGATCGCCGAGCCGCGGGACGTGGCCGGCGCAATTGTGTTCCTGGCTTCCGACCGGCTGGCCGGCCATCTGAGCGGCACGATTCTGCCGATCGCAGGTGGGATGGAAGGCCGCCTGCTGCACGCGGAGGTCTGAGACGGGCAGGCTGCGCCGGTGCGAGCATCGTCGACGGTGCTGTCGCTGTCCGCGATTGTGCCGGTTTGCTATAGTTGGTCGGCATGGGTGTGGCTCGGACCGAGGACGATCCCTGGACGGTTTCGCGGTTGCTGGAGTGGACGCGCGGGTTCTTCCGGGAGCACGGGGTTGAATCGCCCCGGCTTTGCGCCGAAATCCTGCTGGCGCACGCAATGGGGTGCGAACGGATCGAGCTCTATACGCGACATGAGTCGATCCCCGACCAGGAGGTACTGCGGCGGTTTCGCTCAGCGGTGAAGCACGCCGCCGCCGGGAAGCCGATCGGGCACCTGACGGGCAGGAAGGAATTCTTCTCGCTGGAGTTTGAGGTTACGCCGAAGGTGCTGATTCCGCGCCCGGAGACCGAGGTGCTGGTCGAGCGAGTGATCCACCTGGTTCGGCACGGGAAGGATGAGATTCGGTCGATCCTGGATGTCGGGACCGGCAGCGGTTGCATCGCGGTCAGTCTGGCGAAGAACTTGCCGGAGGTGCCGATCTTCGCGTGCGACGTCTCAGAAGCGGCGTTGGAGGTCGCCCGTCGGAATGCGGAACGCCACGGCGTGCTGGAGCGTATCGGGTTTCGCCTGGGCGATCTGTTCGAGCCCTGGGAACCGGATCGCCGGTTTGACATGATCGTGAGCAATCCCCCGTACATCGCGGAGTCGGAGGCGGCCAGCTTGCCGACGAACGTGCGCGATTTTGAGCCGCACGGGGCGCTGTTCGCGGGGGCGGACGGGCTGGACGTCTTGCGGCGGCTGGCGGCCGAAGCTCCGGGGCATTTGGGGCCCGGCGGGCATCTGCTGACCGAGGTGGCCTACAACCAGTCCGCCGCCGTGCGGAGCCTGCTGGACGAAACCGTCTGGCGTGATATCGTGACGTACCCGGATGACTTGGGACACGAGCGCGTGGTGCACGCCCGTTGCCACGCGAACGAACGAACGCCGGTGGCTTGAGGGAGATCGTCGTGGCACTGCCATACTTTCAGATCAACGGGGGCACTCGTCTACGGGGCCGGGTGCGGCTCAGCGGGGCGAAGAACGCCGCTCTGCCGATCATGGCGGCGACGCTGCTGTGCGAAGGGGAGGTGGTCTTGCACGACGTACCGCGTGTGGCGGATGTCAAGTCACTGGCCGAGCTGCTGGGTAAGCTGGGCGTGGAGGTGGAGTGGCGTGCGGGCAACACGATGCGGCTGGTGGTTCGCGACGAGATGAACTGCAACGCCGAGTATGACATCGTCCGCAAGATGCGGGCTTCGGTATGTGTGCTCGGACCACTGCTGGCCAAGCGTCACAAGGCCCAGGTGGCGATGCCGGGTGGGTGCGCGATCGGAGATCGGCCGGTCGATCTGCACATCCGCGCGATCAAGATGCTGGGGGCCGACGTCGAGCTGGTCAGTGGCGATATCGTTGCCAAGGCGAAGCAGCTGCGCGGGGCCGAGATGTTCCTCGGCGGACCGTTCGGCTCCAGCGTGCTCGGCACCGCTAACGCGATCATGGCGGCCGTGCTGGCCCAAGGGACAACCGTGATTGAGATGGCGGCGTGCGAGCCGGAGGTGGTCGATCTGGCGAACTTCCTGAACCAGTGCGGAGCCTCGATCAGCGGGCAGGGAACGCCGCGGGTCATTATCGAGGGCGTCAAAGAGCTCAAGGGTTGCGAATATCGCATCATCCCCGACCGGATCGAGGCCGGGACGTTCATGGTCGCCGCCGCAATTACAAATGGCGAGCTCGAACTCGAGAACTGCCGACTCGACCACCTGATGGCGTTCGTCGATCGGCTCAACGCGGCGGGCGTGCAGGTTGAACGCAAAGAGAAGAACGTGGTCGTGTCGTCGGCCCGGCGGCTCGAGCCGATCGAGGTGATCACGCAGCCGTTTCCAGGCATGCCGACCGACTTGCAGGCCCAGCTCATGGCCCTGCTGTGCCTGGCTGACGGGAACAGCATCGTGACCGAAAAGATCTTCCCCGATCGTTTCCTGCACGTGGCCGAACTGAGCCGCATGGGCGCGCAACTGCACAAGTCGGGGCCGACCGTGATCGTCCAGGGGGTCAAGCGTTTGGTTGGGGCGCCGGTGATGGCGTCGGACTTACGAGCTTCCGCGGCGCTGGTGCTGGCCGGCCTGGCGGCCCGCGGAACCACCCGGGTTAATCGCGTCTACCATATCGAGCGCGGCTACGAGCGCATCGACGAAAAGCTGCGCGCCGTCGGCGCCGAGATCGAGCGGCTCGAGAGCGAAGAAGAGTAGCGGTTAATGGCGAATCAAGAAGAGCGAATGGCGAATTAAGAATGGCGAATAGCGAATTGAAGACGCGTCATCGGGGAATGTAGCGGCCGGGCCCCGCACCGGCCGTCGATTAACGGAGACGTTTCTCATACCTACGGCCGGTGCGGGGCCCGGCCGCTACGCTTCCTTCCGCGGCGGTTGTGATTCTACGCCAGCGCGGCTTCCACTCTTTCGCAGATGTAATGATAGGCCAGCACGTGGGCTTCCTGGATGCGGTCGGCTTCGGTGTGTGGGACGCGGAACGTGTGTGTGCACAGTTCCGCGAGCTTGCCGCCGGTCTGACCGGTGAAGCCGAGCACGATTGCGCCGCGCTGGGCGGCGACGCGGGCGGCTTCGAGGACGTTCGGCGAGTTTCCGCTGGTGCTCAAAATCCACACAACGTCGCCGGCCTGGACCAGCCCTTCGAGCTGGCGCGCAAAAACGCGCTCGAAGCCGAGGTCGTTGCCGATGGCGGTCAATGATGAACTGTCGGTGGTCAGCGCGACGGTAGGCAGGGCTTTTCGATCGAGCTTGTAGCGGCCGAGCAGCTCGGCCGCGATGTGCTGCGCGTCGGCGGCGCTGCCGCCGTTGCCGAGAACGTAGACGCGATTGCCGCCGCGGAAACACGCGATGATCGTCTCGGCAAGCTGGTCGAGGGTTTCGGCGAACATCGCCAGGTCGTGGACGACGCGCTGGTGTTCGTCAAGTACGGTGTTCCAATCGCGCGGGCCGTCGCTCATGCGCTACCTCGATTCACTGTTGGCGCGAATGCGTTCGAGCTCGCCGGAGGTGCTGTAGCCCTCGACCAGGTCGATCAGGTGCACGCGTCCGCCGCGGGATTCGACGAACTCCTGTCCGACCACGCCCTTGCCGGCCCAGTCGGAGCCTTTGACGAGCACGTCGGGGGCGACTTGCTCGATCAGCCCACCCGGGTCGGGCTCGTCGAAGAGCACGACGTAGTCGACAGCCTCAAGGGCGGCGAGCATGTGGGCGCGATCCTGTTGTTGGCGGACCGGGCGGTCGCCGCTCTTGTTCAGTGTCTTAACGGAAGCGTCACTGTTGAGGCCGACGACCAGTAGGCTGCCGAGCGACTTGGCTTGCTCGAGCAACTCGACGTGCCCGGGGTGCAGCAAGTCGAAGCAGCCATTGGTAAAGACGACGGTCTCGCCGCGGGCTCGGCGGGCGTTGAGCTCGGCGACCAGCTCGGCCACGCCGTGGGTCTTTCTGCGCCCGGCGCGACCATGACGGAGCTCGTTGACGATCTCATCGCGGGTGATCGGCACGCAGCCGAACTTGCTCACTTCGAGCCCGCCGGCAATGTTGGCCAACGGCACCGCCTGTTCGAGTTTGGCACCGGCGGCGACGGCGACGGCGACCATCGCCAGGACGGCGTCACCCGCCCCGGTGTTGTCATAGACCGCCCGCGGCCTGGTGGTGAAGTGCTCCGCGGAGCCGTCCGGCCGAACGAGGCGCGCTCCGTCGCGGCCAAGCGTGACGATCAGCGCGTCGAGCTCCAACCGTTTGGCCAGCGCGGCTGCCTGTGAGTCGAGTTCCTCGTCGGCCAGCGCTCGGCCCACGCCCAACTCGAGTTCCGCCCGATTAGGTGTGAGCAGCGCGGCCCCGCGGTACTTTTCCCATTGGCCGGTGCGGGCGGGGTCGACCAGCACCGGCCTCGCGTGCTCGCGCGCGGCCGCGATGATGCCCTCGCAAACCTCCGGCGAGAGCAGGCCCTTGGCGTAGTCCTCCAGGCATACGACGTCGGCCTCGGGCAGCGCCGCCTCGACGGCTTTCACTAGGCGTTCGGCATCGGCGGCGCCGGCCGGACGAACGATCTCGTCGTCCACGCGCAGGATCTGCTGGCGGTGACGATGCTCGGCCAGACCGACCAGGCGCGTCTTGGTGATCGTCGGCCGGTCGTCCGCACGGAACAGGCCCTGCGTGTCGGCCCCCGCTTCCTTGAGGAATGCCTCGACGCGGTCGCCGAACCCGTCCCTTCCCAGCAGCCCGAAACAACGGACACTCGCACCGAGCGCGACGACGTTCAGCGCGACCGAGCCAGCTCCGCCCACGCGATCCTGCCGCTCGAGCACCCGCAGCACCGGCACGGGCGCCTCGGGGCTGATCCGCTCGGCGTCGCCAAAGATGTAGCGGTCAAGCATGAAGTCGCCGACCAGCAGGACCTTGCGGCCGGCGAAGCGTTCGACGATCTGGAGCAGTTCTGTGGCCATGAGGGTATTGTCGTCACGGCAGCCGAAAGTGCCAGTCCGGGAGGGCAACTCAGCACCGCGATGACCCCATTCGTCGGATTTACTTACAGCACGCCGCGGCGCTCGGCGAACCGAATGACGTGTCGCACGAGGCGATCGATCACGGCTTCATTGGCGTCGGGAAAGCTCGCCCGAATCTGATTCCGAATCTCCTCGCACCCATCATCGAACATCTTGAGGCCCGCGCGGACTCGCTCGTCTGGGGACATTCGGCGCGCGGCGCGTATTAGCTCGCGGAACTCCGCTTCCATCTCCGGCCCGGATCGTTGAGAATTCTGCATGTCAGAATCCCCTGTCGCCACGGAGGTTAGCATTCTCCGGGCCCGCGGATTCACCAACGCGTGCCGAGGTCAGCCATTCCACGCAGGATTGCCGCACGCGGCTTCGCAGCGATAAACGGCCGGGAAGACTCTGCGCATTGCCAACCACACCAGTATAATAAGGTGGGTTGTCCGGGCGAGGACTGAGGTGTGAGGAAAAAGATCGGTGGCGCTGTCTACTCGGTCGGGCATTCCAATCATGCGCTCGACCGGTTCATCGAGTTACTCAGGGAATCCGGTATCCAGGTGCTTGCGGATGTGCGATCACACCCCTATTCACGTTTCGCCCCACATTTCAATGCTGCATCCCTGAGGGCGGCGGTCGAGGGTCTGGGACTGAAGTACGTTTTCCTGGGGGATGAGCTGGGCGGGCAGCCTGCAGACGACCGCTTCTATGACGCGAGCGGCCATGTGCGGTACGACGAGCTCGCGAGCTGCGCACGATTTCGTGACGGAATTCGGGGACTCTTGGAGGAGATGATAAAACACCGCATCGCCCTGATGTGCTCTGAGGAAGATCCCCGCGTGTGCCATCGCTACCTCTTGGTGGCGCGCGTGCTTGATGGTCTAGGCGTGCAGGTACTGCACATGCGGGGCGATGGCAGGCTTCAGACTCGCGAAGAGCTTGAGCAAGAAACGGCACGCGAGCGTGGCGAGGCGGGGCAACTAACGTTGTTTTCCGCGCAGGAGCAGACGCCGTGGAGATCCATACGATCGGCTTTACCAAGAAAAACGCGGCACAGTTCTTCGGAGCGCTGAGGCAGGCCGGGATCAAGCGGCTCCTGGACGTACGCCTCAACAACTCGTCGCAGCTGGCAGGTTTCACCAAACGAAGTGACCTGGAGTTCTTTCTGCGAGAGATCTGCGGAGCCACGTACGAGCATGAGCCCATTCTTGCGCCCACACAGGAACTCCTGAACGCGTACAAGAAGGACGGTGGAAGCTGGACCGACTTCGAGCGCGGTTTTGTGGCGCTGATGGCCGACCGGCAAGTCGAGCGCCGAGTCTCGCGAGGCGGATTCGACGTGGCAACGGTGCTTCTGTGCAGCGAACCGACGCCAGATTGCTGCCACCGGAGGCTCGTCGCGGAGTATCTGCGCGACCGATGGGGAGATGTCCACATCGTTCACCTGTGAGTTGATCACGTGCGTATCGTCATCAATCATCTGACGCGCATGCGGGCACCGCACGTCTGCGTCGCCGGGATTGACGTCGAAACACAGCGTCATGTTCGTCCCGTACTGCCAGGGGTCCAGCAACTTACTACCGCGCTCTTGCGACCTCACGGAGGGCCGTTCGACATCGCGGTCGAGGTGGATCTGGGGCGCACAAGTGACGCAGCAAGGCAGCCCGAAGTTGAGGACCGTATCTTCGAGCGAGTCCGTGCGAAGACTGTCCGGACGCTGTCGGACATCGAGTTCTGGACCTTGCTCAATGCCGCGGCGTCTCGACGACTCAAGGAAGTCTTCGGAAATGACTTAAGGCCGGTGGGGGCGACATCCTGCGGCGTAAGCGAAGGATGTGGAACAGCTTCCCTGGGCTGCCTGATCCCGGCAAACCGGCCGCGCTTGAGCGTTCGAGCGCGCCAGGGAAAGCCCGCCCAAATCCGTATCTGGGCGACGGACGGTGAGCTCAATCTCGACTTGAGCGTCACGGACGTCCGACTCTACCAGGCTGACCTCGCTACTCCTGTACGGCAGGTTGTGCGAGACATCGACCGGCGCATGCGGCGCGGCGTCGCGGTGATACTCTCCGTTGGGTTGACGCGCCCCTTCGCGACCTCACCGGAATACTCGCCGGTGCACTGGCTCCAGGTCAATAATATCCACCTTGAGGATAAGCCCGTCTGGAGTCGAGGGGCGACAGTGGCGGATTAGCGATGTGACGCTAAACACACGCACAAACCTGTTTCGCCGCGTCGGTCAGGTCACTGGCGGTCTTGAGCTGCTCGATGTTGGCCTCCTTCAGCATCTTCCGCGCGATCTCGACGTTCGTGCCTTCCAGCCGGACCACGACCGGAACGTGGAAGCCGACTTCCTTGGCCGCGGCGATCAGGGCCTCGGCGATCACGTCGCAGCGGGCGATGCCGCCGAAGATGTTGACCAGCACGGCCTTGACCTTCTCGTCGGACAGGATGATGCGGAAGGCCTCGAT
>CAZDTB010000174.1:0-9046 GCA_964508075.1 uncultured Planctomycetales bacterium | reverse complement strand
ATGACTTGACTGTAGCGAGCGAGATTGCGAAGCGCGACGCTCAACGACGAATCCAGCTCGACGGCTGCCCGCCAATGAACGACCGCCTCATCCAATCGTCCCAGGTTCGCGTAGACATTGCCCAGGTGGAAATGCGCGCCGGCGCTGTGCGGTTGCGTTTCGACAGCATACTTCAGCACGTCGATCGTTTCGGGACGCGAGGCGAATTCGAAGTCTCGGTAGAGCCTGTTCGCCTCTGCCACATCAGCGCGGGCAGTCTCGTCATCGCCCTGAAGGCTGGCAACCCACGCCAGGTAGTAGAGCGGCAGCGAAGCGCGGTCCTCCGGTCGCACGCTCTCAACACAGACCGCGGAAAGCAGCCGTGCCGCCTCGGATACGAGCCCGACTTCCGCGAACGCCAGGCTCGTCTCAATTATCTCGAAGTCTATGTTGCCTGCGAAACCGCGTGCGTCATGGGCGAACCGATCCATCGCGCCGGCGTCTTCAAAGGCGAGAATCGCTCGGGGAATCAAAGCTGTTGGGCGCTCGGCCATGTGCGCGCGGGCCTGCTCGCGAGCGATGTCGGCGCGTCCACCGGCCTGCAGAGCCAACAGCAGATGGTCCTGCGCCTTGGTATCAGCCGGATTCCGGCGCACCGCCTCCGAGAAGGCATCCACAGCGTCCGAGTACTGCTTCAGGCGCATGTAGGCCCGGCCGGCGAGGTCGTGCCCGAGCGCGATAGTCTCGCGGCAATGCGCGGCGCGATTTCCGCAGCGCAGTGCGTCCTGCACATGGCCGAGCCGCAGATGGCCGACGCCCTGGAAATACCATGACAGCCCATCGCTCGGGTCGCGGCTGAGGGCTCGCGCTAGCCGCGCCACCGCGTCGTCGTAGCCACCGGCTTCGAGCTCGAGCACCGCCAGCGCTCTCAGCGTCGCAACGTGCCCGGGATCTGCCGCGAGCACCTGCTCATAGTGCTCGCGCGCCCTGACACGATCCGTTGCCAGATCGGCTTTTCGACCCTCAAGGTAGCGCTGCTCGACCGGCAGCGAGTCGAGCGATTCCTGGCGCGCTGTTGATTGCTCGGGCGGCGTAATTCGCGGGATGGGCAGCGGCGAGACGAAGGAGGCCAGCAACAGGCCCGCGGCCGTCGTGATCGATACGTCAACCGGCATTTGCGGAGCCGGTGAGATCGTGACGATGCATGGCTCGTTCGGCGAGAGATCAACACGTCGCGAGAACGAGCCGCCCTGACTATTTGAAACGGCGCAGGTGGCCCCCGGGATGATGCTCGTGGAAAGAATGCGCAGCTCAAGCTGATCGTCATCGCGGGCGGTCTGCACGGCAATATCCCGGGTGGCGAACTCGAAGCCGTCGCCCAGGCCGTGGACCGGGCACCACCATTCCTGCCACGCAACTTCATCTCGCGGCCACAGTGCGCCGTAGTCGGACTGCGTCGGCAGCGGACCGCTCTGCACCTCGATGTACGGGCCGTCCTGGTCAGTCAGGTTCTTCTGGCTTACGAGGCCGTAGTCCCAGTTCCCCCACGTCCAGGCCTTCTTCCCGCGCAGCTCGGCGTGGTTTGCCACCTGCACGATCCCGCGGTCCAGATCCACATCGTAGGCCCCGAAGAAGTCAAAGGTGCATCGCACCGCGAATATCGCTGCCCATTTGTCGTAGTTCTTTAGCCACGTCAGATCCTTGCCCTCGTGGATCCGCCAGGAGAAGAACTTGGCCCCGGCGTGATCCGTGCCGAGCGTCATCGGGAAGATGAAACGCGTGCCAGGCCGATTGGGAAACGCGGTGCAGTTCCAGAAGTAATACGGGCTCAGGGCGTCGGTTGGATTGAACAGACAAATGCGTTCGTCGAGATAGGCCTTGTCCGGATGCAGAGTCACGCGCGCCGTCCAGCGAGTTCGCTGGCTCTGCTCCAGGTTGCTCACCTCGATGTAGGCCGACCCGTCCGGATTATTACCCACCAGCGCGTCAACCGGGGAAACGCACGTGACCGTGTGCCCCTGCGGACCGGCATTCCACTCGATCCCGCCGCTGATCCACGCGCCGCGCATCGCGATCATGCTGGGCTTGATCACCCGGTTGAGATAGAACATCTCCTGGTTCTCGGTTTTGTCGAGCACGGAGTGGATGCGGCCCCCCAATTCGGGCAAACACGTGACTTTCAGATACTCGTTCTCGAGAAACAGCGCCCGGTAGGTGCGATCGACCTTTGTTCGAGAGAGGTGGTCCTGCATCGTATAGGGATAGACGATCGCCCCCCTACCACCGGGCTCCAGCGCCAAGAACCTCGGGTTTACATCGGCTTCCCACTCGTAGGTGGGGATCGTCAGGACACCTTCCCAGGCGCGCACTTGTGCCCAGCTCAGATTCGCGATTGCCAGACACAGTGCGACCGACACTGCCCGCAGAAAACCCTTTCTGAGTATTCCATCCGCGATCATGATGACACCCTTCCTGTGCCCCGCAACGCATCGTCGCGCCAGCCACCGCAGTATATACAAGCTCGCGTCCCGTATTCGAGGTCAGACAATCGCATTCTCGGCCACAGACAGTCCGCGTTCAACTCGCGCAGCTGCTCATATTCGCCGCTCGCTTCCTCTCTCCCGCGGTGAGGTTCTGTCAGCAGCCGTCCAAAAGCATCAGCGCGCAGCCGGACGCCGCGCTCAACCATCTGCGAACTGCCATCCGTCTGAAACCAGATTTGGGGCCGCCGATGGCCGAACTGGCGTGGATCCTGGCCACTTGCCGCAACCCTGCCATCCGCGACGGCGCCCAGGCGGTTGAATGGGCTGAGCGGGCCTGCCCCGATGGGGACGGCACAAAGGCGCGCTTCCTGGACAGCCTCGCGGCCGCGTACGCCGAAGTCGAACGATTCTCGGACGCTGTCGAAGCGGCACACGCGGTGCTCGCGCGAACGTCGTCGGAGAACATCCGGGAGCTGGCCGAACGCCAGCGGAGACTGAGACTTTACGAGAGCCGCCGCCCGTATCAACCGCCCTCTTTCACGATCCCATAATCGATCGCGCCGTGCCGAAGAAGCAGATGCGAGATACCATATGTACTTGCGTGGCGCGGCGTTGGGGCGGGGAGTGCTGCCTCTGATTGCGCCACGTTCCGCGGCGCGAGACACGGCCCGTGAGAGATCAGCACGCGGCCGCCAGCGGAGACCCGGATGCAGGGCGTGAATAAGAATCCGAGCGGGTCAGCCGTCCGAACTTTCGGAATGGTGATGCTGCTCGGCTTCGGCGTGCTCGGCGCTGTGCTCTGGTATTTCGGGTTGCTGCCCGAGCACCGCTGGTGGCCGGAGGCCGGCTGGGGCTGGAACGGTGGCGCGCGGCACGTGATCGCGATTGTCCTGTGGGGGTTTGGGGCGCTGTTCACAATCGTCTGCCAGTTGTCACAGACGGGCGGGTGGGCGCTGTATGTCGTCTGGATGACTGGCGCGATGTACCTCGGCATCGGGATGACGACCGTTCTGCTGTCGGTGTTGTTCGTTATCCTTCTGCCGATCTTCTCGCTGATCCGTCTGGCGGACCCGCTGCGGCTGAAAATGAAGTCCTCGGGCAGCTATTGGGAAGAGCCGACGCCGCACGAAGCCACGCTCGAACGAACGCGGAGACCGTTTTGACCGGGTGCCAGCGACAGGAACGTGAGGACGTCTCGCCGTGATCGTGCTGGGGATATCCTGCTTCTACCACGACGCGGGCGCGGCACTGGTGCGTGACGGCGAGCTGATCGCCGCCGCTGAGGAGGAGCGCTTCAACCGCCAGAAGCACTACAGCGACTTTCCCGAGCAGGCGATTCAATATTGTCTGGACGAAGCGGGCGTGACGATCGACCAAGTCGATTACATCGGCTTCTATGAGAAGCCGTTGGTCAAGTTCAACCGCATTCTGGAGACGATTCTCGCCGTCTGGCCGAAGACTTACGTCGCCTGGCTAAAGAGCATGCCAATCTGGCTGGGCAGCAAGCTGCACATCGCCAGCCTGATCCAGAAGAAGCTCGGCACCGACCAGGACATTCTGTTCTGCCAGCACCATCTCTCACACGCCGCCAGCGCGTTCCTGGTCTCACCGTTTGAGGAGGCGGCGATCATCACGGCCGACGGCGTGGGCGAGTGGGCGACGACCGGGTGGGGCGTGGGGCGCGGCACCGAACTGCACTTCGAGAAGGAGATCCGCTTTCCGCACTCGGTCGGGCTGCTGTTCAGCGCGATCACCGCCTATCTTGGCTTCCGCGTCAACGACGCCGAGTGGAAGGTCATGGGGCTGGCGCCGTACGGCAAGCCGACTTACGTGGACAAGTTCCGCGAGATCGTCGAAATCAAGGACGACGGCAGCTTCCGGCTCAACATGAAGTACTTCTCCTACCTGCATTCGACGCAACGGACATTCAGCCGGAAGTGGGAGCGGCTCTTCGGTCGGCCGCGGCGCTCGCCGGAGACCGAGCTCGACGATTTCCACCGCGACATCGCCCACTCGGGCCAGAAGACCGTCGAGGAGATCATGGTCGCGATGGCCCGCCACGTGCATCGTCAGACCGGCCTCGACAACCTCTGCATCGCGGGCGGCGTGGGGCTCAACTGCGTGGCCAACTGGCGCATCCTGCAGGAGTCCGGGTTCAAGAACATCTTTATCCAGCCGGCGGCGGGCGACTCCGGCGGCGCGCTCGGCACGGCGTTCTACATCTACAACAGCGTGCTCAAGAATCCGCGCAAGTACGTGATGAGAAACGCGTTGCTGGGCCCTTCGTTCACAAACGAGCAGGTATTGGCGACGCTACGCCAGAACAAGGCGGTCTACGAAGAGATCGACTCCGACGACGAGCTGGTCGATCGCACGGCCCGGATGATCGCGGACGGGCAGGTGGTCGGGTGGTTCCAGGGTCGCATGGAGTTCGGGCCGCGGGCGTTGGGGTCGCGGTCGCTGCTGGCCGACCCGCGCGATCCGAAGATGAAGGACGTCATCAACGCCAAAGTCAAGTTCCGCGAGGCCTTCCGTCCGTTCGCGCCGGCCGTCCTGAAGGAGCACGCTCACGAGTATTTCGAGATGCCGCCTGGCATGGACGCACCCTTTATGCTGCTGGTGCCGAAGGTTCGCGAAGAGAAGCGCGAGGTCATTCCCGCCGTCACGCATCAGGACGGTACCGGCCGCGTCCAGACCGTCACCGAGGACACCAACCCACTCTACTACCGCGTGATCAAGCGGTTTGGCGAGCTGACCGGCGTGCCGGTGGTGATCAACACGTCGTTCAACGTTCGCGGGGAGCCGATCGTCTGCACGCCCCAGGATGCTTATAATACATTCGTCAACACCGGTATCGACGTCCTGGTGATCGGCAAGTATGTCGTCACGGAGAAGCCGAGCCGGGTGGATTTCGAGGCCGGCATGAAGCGCAGCGTTGCGCTCGAACGCGGTTCGTTGATCCAGGGATAGCGGAGGTCCACCAGGCAGATGGCCAAGCAGTCGCTCTTCCGGGAATTCCTGGCGTTCATCGTGCACGAGAAGAAATGGTGGATGATTCCGCTGATCGCGGTGCTGCTGCTCGTGGCGGTCCTGATCGTTTTCGCCAGCAGCTCGCCGCTGCTGGCGCCGTTCCTGTATCCGTTGTTCTGACGGTCAGGCTGGTTTCCAATCAACGGGTGGCACGGCTGTGTCAGCCGTGTCTAGCAGTGCTGCGGCTCGGGCGTCTCGCCCGAGATTACACAGGCGGGACGCCTGTGCCACCCTGGTCTTGTTGGGCGCTTTGGTTCCGCGAAGGTGATTCTTGAGCACCGAATCTGCCAGCCACCTACCCTCATGAATCGTACGCGGCTCTTCGTCATCCTGATCCTGCTCACGGCGCTGGGAGCGCTGGCCTCGCGGCTGCCGAAGCTGAGCTATCGCCCGATGCACTGCGACGAGGCGGTTCACGCGGTCAAGTGCAACGATCTGTGGCAGACCGGGCGGTATCACTACGACCTGCACGAATACCACGGGCCGACGCTGTACTACTGCACGTTACCAGTGATCTGGCTCAGCGGTGTCAGAGACTTCGGCGAGACGACCGAAGTGACATTCCGCGTTGTGCCGGTCATCTTTGGCGTCGGGCTGATCGTGTTGCTGTTGCTGATCAGCGACGGGCTGGGGCGCTGGGCGGCGGTCTGCGCTGGGGTGTTGACCGCCCTATCGCCAGCGATGTCGTTCTATGGACGGTACTACATTCAGGACATGCTCCTCGTCTTTTTTACCTTTCTGGCGATTGTCGCCGGCTGGCGCTATGTGCGCTCGCGGCGCGCCGGCTGGGCCGTTCTGACCGGGGCCGCGATCGGGCTGATGCACGCCACCAAGGAAACGTACGTCATCGCGCTCGGCACGCTGCTGCTCGCGCTAGCGATCAACACGGTGTGGCATTGGCGACCGCGCGGCTTACGCGTGGCCCTGCGCGGATACTGGCGTGGAAAGGCGTTCGCCGGGGCCGCTCTGGTCGCGGTCGGGCTTTCCGCTCTGTTGTATTCCGGATTCTTCACCAGCGCCAGCGGTCCGCTCGACTCGCTGAGGACCTTCGCCACGTACTTCGAACGCGCTGGTGGCCACGGGTTGCACGATCACCCCTGGTGGTACTACCTGCGCATGCTGCTGTTCACGCAGTACGTGCCGGGACCGTGGTGGAGCGAAGGATTCATCGTCCTGCTCGCCGTGATTGGTGGAGTGGCGGCCCTGAGCGGCAGAGGTGTCCGCGACGGACACGTGCCGCTACTGCGGCTCGTCACGCTCTACACGCTGCTACTGGCGGCCGTCTACACGGCGATCCCCTACAAGACGCCGTGGTGTATGCTCGGGTTCCTGCACGGGATGATCCTGTTGGCCGGTGTCGGCGTGGTGGCGCTGATCCGGTGCCTGCGATTCCTGCCGTTGCGCGTGGTCGCCGGTGTGCTGCTCGTGGCAGGGGCAGGCCACCTCGGCTGGCAAGCGTACCGCGCGAACACACGCTTCTGCGCCGACTATCGAAATCCGTACGTTTACTCGCACCCGCTGTTCCAGGTGGTGGATCTTGCGCGGCGGGTCGAGGATGTGGCGAGCGTCCATCCCGATGGCCAGGATATGCTGGTCAAGGTGATGGCGGGAGATTGCTGGCCATTGCCGTGGTATCTGCGACGACTTTCGCGCGTGGGCTACTGGGAAGAAGTACCCGAGCGGCCGGACGCGCCGGTGATCATCTGCGGGGCGGAGTTTCAAGAGGAACTGGAAGCACGGCTGCATGACCGTTACCAAGTGAACTCGTACGGTTTGCGCGCCCCGGCATTCGTGCTGTGGGCGTACATCGAACGCGACTTGTGGAACAGATACGTGGACGAGCGACTCCGCTAGCAGAACGCCATAAACCGGGTGACGTCACCATGCTTGAAGCCTCCGACAACGGCGGCCGCCCCCAGCCGTTCCCGCTGCGACGCTTCAGGCACGACGCGATGGCGTGCACGTTCGAGTTGGCGCTGGTGTGCGACGACGCCGCGTATGCCGAACAGGCTGCCCGGGCGGCGTTCACCGAAATCGACCGCGTGGAGCGCGAGCTCAGCCGGTTCATTCCAACGAGCGACATCGCGCGTATCAACGCCCTGAAGCCTGGCGGGAGTCTGCGGATCGGGATCGAAGCCGTGGAATGCCTCCAACTGGCGGCACGGATTTGCGCGGATACGAACGGCGCGTTTGACGTAAGCTATGCCCGCCGCGAAGCGCCACTCGAGCTCGATCCAAAGCGCCGCCGCGTACGTGCGCACGCGGAAGGCGTACGGGTGGACCTCGGCGGGATCGGCAAGGGCTACGCCATCGATCAGGTGCTCCAAATCTTGGGCGACTGGAGTGTCGACGCGGGGTTGATCCAGTCCGGTCAGAGCTCGGTCTTCGCGCTCGGCGCCCCGCCCGGCTTCAAGCACTGGAGCATCGCGCTGCGCGACCCGGTGAATCACGCCGAGCCGCTGAAGCGCGTCTCACTGAGGAACGCCGCCCTGAGCGGATCGGGCCGCAAGCTGCACGGCGATCACATCATCGATCCGCGCAGCGGCCAGCCGGTCGATGACAGGCTCGGCGCGTGGGCGCTCGCCCCGTCGGCGGCACTCTCCGACGCACTCTCGACCGCGTTCATGATCATGTCGCCGGACGAAGTGGCATCCTTCTGCCAAGAACACTCCGAGGTCTCGGCGCTGCTTCTGATCCAGACGGACGATTACCGCAAGCTACTTCGCTTCGGCCCCGGCCTAACGCCGGATAAGGAATAGACTTGCTGCTCCTGGAAACCTACAGCTGCCCGTGCCTTCTCGCAGACCCTTTCGGCCCCACTCGCGGCGGGATAGGATGTGGGGCAATTCTGCTCTCCTAGTGTCATGAAAGCGACAGGAACCATGACAAAGAAGCGAATCACGCGAAGAAGGTTCGTCAGCACCGGCCTCAAGGCCGGCGCGTTGTTTTACATCGTGCCGCGACACGTGCTGGGGGGACGCGGCTATACGCCGCCCAGCGAGGTCATCACACGGGCGGTGATCGGTACCGGCGGGATGGGCATGGCCGCACACGTGACCAAGAACGAGGAGGGCAAGCCGCCGGAGACGCTCGCGGTCTGCGATGTGGACGAGCAGCACCTCGCCCGGGCCCTCCAGAAAGCCGGCAAGGGTTGCGAGGGCTATAGCGATTGGCGCAGGGTGCTGGATCGCAACGACATCGACACGATCCACATCGCCACGCCGCCGCACTGGCACGCGCTGATGGCGGTCGCCGCCGCCCAGGCCGGGTTCGACATCCTCGGCGAGAAGCCGCTGACGCACACGATTTACGAGGGCCGTAAGCTGGTCGAGACCGTCCAACGTTACGGCCGCGCGTTCAAGGTCAACACGTCCTCCCGCTACGGCAACTTCTACCGCTTTGGTTCGTCGAAGCTGCTCAAGAAGCTGGTCGAAAGCGGGCTGCTCGGCAAGCCGCTCACCGTGCGAATCTCGCGGCAGAACGGGTTCAACTGGAAGCTCAAGGAGTGGAGCGGCCGACCGAACTTGACGCCTCAGCCGGTGCCGGACGTGCTC
>CAZDTB010000173.1:0-9049 GCA_964508075.1 uncultured Planctomycetales bacterium | reverse complement strand
TCCATCCGCCGTCTGGGGGCCGTGCGACGACGTGGCCGTCGGCGTGAACCGCATTCGTCAGCCAGTTGTGCCGAAACGAGGTCGTCGGGCTGCTGTTGCGGTCCCAGGTTTGCGAGGTGCGACGATACAGGAACGGCGGGTCGAGCAGGGCGCAATTTTTGAGCTGGCCGAACCAGTCAATCATCGTGTCGGCGAAGACAAAGACCCTCTGCGGCTCGGGCATCGTGTCCAGGTTCTGCCGCGGGCGATGGCCGATCTGCCCCGCCCAGCCGGGGGTGGACGCGGGGGCCAGGAAATACCCGTTGTAGCCGTACGTGCTGGTTACGGTTCCCCAGGCCCCCTGGAGGTTATCGATCGTGCCGAGTGGTTGGTCGGGGCATTCGTAGACGCCGCCCGCGCGCACCTCGCCGCGCAGGTACGGCCAGACGAAGCCCTTGGTCTGGTCGACGCCGTCGGCGTCGCACTCGCGGCCGTACCAGTAGGTGATTGGCCAATCACGGAAGTATGCCAGCGGCATCGCCCACCCGTCGTAATCGTTGGCGTACATGTGAAAGGCCTGTCCGAGCTGCCGGAGGTTGGAGGCACACTTGATGCGCCGGGCTTGTCGCTGCGCCTGACCGAGACTGGGCAGGAGCATCCCCATCAGCATCGCGATGATCGCGACCACGACCAGCAGCTCGACCAGTGTGAAGGCGTGTCGTGCCGGGCCGATCTCGCCGCCGCGTTTGGGCGCGGCCGCCCCGGAGGGGCGGTAGTCAGTGGCCCAGGGCGTGAGCCCTGGGTTAGTAGTTCGCGCGCGGCAGGCGAGCCCCGGAGGGTCGAAAGAAGACGGGAACCTGCTGGAATCCGTCCGTCGCCCCTCCGGGGCTTTGGCCATCTCTGGGCTGTTCCGGGGGCTGGCGCCCCCGGCTACTAACCTTCGCCCCTTCGGGGCTGCATTCACCGTGATGTTACGGGTTGCGGGCATGGCTCACGGACATTCTGCGCCATAGGTGCCCAGCAGGGCTGCCAAGTCGCTTAGGTCTACCACGCCGTCACGGTTCAAGTCGGCGTCCGAATCGAAATCGGCGTCACCAGGTGTGCTGCCGTACGCGCCCAGTAACGTCGCCAAGTCAGACAGGCTGACGGTTCCGTCCCCGTCGAGATCGGCTAGGCACGCCGGCGACGGGTCGAACGCAAACAGCCCGTCCAGGCCGAACGAGTACACCGTGCCGTCGGCGATCGCCGGACTGCCGCCGGTGCCCACATGATGGGCGACGATGAAGTTCGGATCGCTCGGCGTCCGCGCCGTATCCAGGATGTACAGATCGGTGTAGGGCAAGAAGAACTGCGACTCCTCGTCGTAGGGCGTGCCCGCGTAGAGGTAGCCGCGTGAATAGGCGGGTTGATACGTCCAGCCGCCGACGATCAAGTCGCCGTCGGTGTCCACGTACGTATCCCACAGCTCGGTCACCGTTTCGCCCTGATCCTGGAATGCCTGGATCTTGATGGCGGAGCCGTATCCGTCGAGGCCGGCGGCGAGGCAAATGCGTCCCTCGGCGGTCACGACCGGGATCGACTCGGTGCGTTCGCACGGCGCGACCCACACGATCTGGCCGTCGGTCGTGTCGAATTTGAACAGGCCGCTGTTGTTGCCGGTGCCGTAGAAGATATAGCTGGCGGCGAAGGCATAACCCTGGCGGACGGCGATGCCGCCGTAAAAGCCGGAGTATTGCGGATAGCCGGCGAAGTCGACGTCGGTCTCCCAGATGATCGAGCCGTCCCAGGCGTCGAGCGCCTTGACCACACCCCCCACGCTGGTGACATACACGGCGCCGTCTTGGTAGGCGGGCGTGTTTCCGCTGGCTCCCGGCAGGAGTGTGGTCCAGACGATTTCGCCCGGGGCATACGCGTTGTCCTGCGGGTCGTACGGGTCAACGTTGATGGCGTAGAGTCTCGCGTCGTCGCCGAAGCCGTTATAGTCGGTAATGAAGGCGCGGTTGACGGGTGTGTCACCCGCGAACAGATCGCAAGTCACGACCGGGGAGGTGTTGACGATTCGCGTTTCGAGCTGCCGCTGCCACGCGATCTCACCGGTCGCGATGTCCAACGCGAAGAGGTGGTAACCCGATCCGAGCAGCAGCGTCTGGTTACGAACGTCGATCGCCGGGCTCGCCCAGCTGTCGCATTGGTCGATTTCGATCGGTGTGGCCCAGAGGCGCTGGCCATCGTTGACCGCGTAAGCAATGACGAGGTTGCCTTGCTGGGCGTCACCGACGTAGTAGCGTGCGTTGACGAACACTCGGCCCCCATGGACGACGGGGCTGCCGTGCCAGACGTATTCCTCATCGGGCTGTGGCGTGGTCGACCAGCGGATCGTGCTGAGGTCGCGCGTCGCCCGCAGGGCTGTACCCGTGCGGGCGGTGTCACCGGCGTAATGCGGCCATTCGTCGGCGCTGACCCCGGAGGACAAAAACAGGGCGCCCGCGAGGCTAAGAACTGACTTTCGCGAACAAAACATCACTGACCCTTCCGGAGTGCTTGGGCAAGCATAAGACCACCGAGCAGCAGCGCCGTCGTCGGCTCGGGCACCGCGGCCAAGGCGTCGAATTCAGGGCTGGTCGCGCCCTCCAGGACGTCGATGCGCACGTAGTAGACTTCGCTGAGGCCGGTCGAGCCGATGTCCAACGGAATGCCACCGCCCGAACCGTCATACAGCGCGAGGATCTGGTCGAACGAGCTGCCGTCAAAGTCCGTGTACGTCAGAGCGGGGTCAACCGGCCTGGTGAAATCCGACGGCACGGAGCCCGGATCGGGGTCATACGGCCCGGTCAGATCGAGGTAGCCCAGCATCGGAAACAGCGCGTCGTTGTGCGTACCCGGCAGGGCCGCGAAGTCCATGCCGTCCGCACTCACCGAGACCGTGAACGGACCTTCCTCAAACAAGCCGCCGACTACGCCCTCCGGCCAGTTCGCATCGCCGAAAAACCCGTTGCCGAAGATGATGAAGTCGACGCCGAACAGATGGCCCGGATCGTCGCTGATCGGCTGGTCAAACCGCACGATCAGGTGGCCGCCCTCACCGATGCTGACGACCTGGTCGGTCAGCCAGGGTCCGTTGAACGGTGTGACGGCTGCTTCCCAGGGTGCGGTGCCCGTCATGCGGGACGGCTCACCGAGCGCCGTTAGCGGGTCGGTGTAGCCGACGTCGGCTCCGCTGCCCTCGTCATAGGAGACAACCTGATCGGCCCACGGGTCCTGCGCGCTGGCGGCGGCCGCAAACAGAAGGAATCCACAGGCGATCGAAGTTGTCCGCGGGCTTGTTCTTGTGACAGGTATGCGCATTCCAATGCCTCCCTCGATTCGGCGTGCGGCTGTCGATAGGGGTGAAGCGAACTGCGCCGGGCAGGTTGCTGCGCGAACGCACGGAGAGTCCGTGCGTGCACAGTCGAACTCACCAGCCGGTTCGACGGGGAAGCGTCGCGCTGCGCGACATGCTGGCCGACCTCACCCACGAAGGCAACCGCGGTTTCGGTCTTGCTGGCAGGTCTTCTGACTCCCGGGCGTGTGCGGCCTGCGTCGTCAGGCCGTCAACCCTACTCGCCGCGCCTTCTCGGCCGACCATGCGGCCAATGGCTCGGTGCGGTTTTCGTTCCCGGTCACAGCGGCGGGGCCGTTCCGGCGTTTAACCGGATTCCCTATTCTTCCGACCGCCCCGAGCGGCCGGACACCAGCGACCGGCAGTACGAATACCCACGTTTCCCAACCCTGTCAAGTTTCTGTCTGGTCCGGCGCCGCCTGGGTGTCTACCATGGAGGGGGGTACAGGGAGGATCGCCATGTTTTCCGGCGCACCCGCAGCGCGAATCGCCATTGCATTTTCGGTCCACGTTCTCGCGGCTTTCCCGGCCCTCGGTGGCTGTCCGGTGCAGGTCAGCTTCGACTTTCGCGACGGCGTCCAGGGGTGGGAGGCCGACTTCGCCGACTACCCCATTGCTGATCGGCCCGATTACGAGTTCGAGGCCGAGCTGCGCGAACTGCCCGAGGAGGTCGGCGAAGGCACCGGCTTCTGGCTCCACAGCCACAACAGCTGCGACGACATCTTCATGTTTCTGAAGCGTCGGCTGGGGCCCGAGGACGGCATCGTCGCGAACCAGGCCTACCGCGTGCGCTTCACCATCACGTTCGCCTCCAACGCACCGAGCAACTGCTCCGGTATCGGCGGCCCTCCCGGCGAGGCCGTCTACCTCAAGGCCGGCGCGAGCCCGATCGAACCGCTGCCTATTCTCGACGAGGACTACTGGATGCGCATGAACGTCGACAAGGGCAACCAGGCGTCTGGTGGACCGGCGGCGTCCGTCGCCGGAGACATCGCCAACGGGATCGAGTGCGCCGACCTGCCCAACCCGGATGAGTGTCCGTATGTCTCGCTGCGACGCGTGCACCTGCACGAGTACACGGTCCAATCGAACGCGGATGGCGAGCTGTGGCTGCTGATCGGGACCGACTCGGGCTTCGAGGGCCCGACCGGACTCTACTACCAGAGAATCGCTGTGCGCTTGATGCCGGTGTTCAGTACGCAGACCGCGGCGAAACCAGCCGGTCCACTGCAACCCGCAGAGGCCGTGCCGCGCTGAATCAGCGTGGAGTCGACGTGGAATGCTTGCATTCCGCGCACCGGCATGCATCATCACCATGTCATGAACCGACCATACGAAGTTATCAGGGCGGGACTGGTTGTCACAGGCGATCGGCAACAGCGGATGCGCGCGCTGGTCGACGCGCTGTGGGAAGGACTCTCGGCGCACGGCGTATCTTGGGTCGGTTTCTACTTGCACGAGGGCGACGACGAGCTGGTGCTTGGGCCCAGCCGCGACAAGCCGGCCTGCTCACCGATCGGACTGCATGGTGCTTGCGGGCGGGCGTTCATCGAAAAGCGGCCGCTGGTCGTACGCGACGTGGCCGATCTGGGTAAGAACTACGTAGCCTGCGACCCGCGTGATCGCTCCGAGCTGGTCATCCCGCTATTCGAGCCCGACGGCAGGTGCTGGGGCGTGCTTGACCTGGATAGCTTCGACACGGGTTCGTTCGATCAGGCTGACGTCGACGGTCTGCTGGTGCTGCTCCGCGCGGGCGAGTTAACCGCGCCGGACGTGACGGCCGGCGATCCGATTGTAATCTGACAGCCCAGCGCCACAGCGAGAGGCTGACGAGACGAGGGGTGGCCCATGACTTCAGTCGTGGGGGACGCGAATCGGGGGACAATTCGTGTTCCCCATCGCTGAAGCGATGGGCCACCCAGCCTGCGTTGCGGGACCAGATTCCTCGTCGCTGCGCTCCTCGGAATGACATCCGGAGAGGCCTTTTCTGCGAAGCAGGTCAGGGACCTTTTCCGTCCAGCGATTCCACCAGCGTCAACACGCCGAACGCCACCCCGTAAGGCTTGTGGTACGCGTGCATGTCGTAGTCGTACATCGAGCCGTCCTTCTGCTGGAGCTTGGCGACCTCGTAGCGCAGGCGCGGCCAGTACTCGCCGCGCTGCTCGGCGGGCAGTTGGTTTACCAGTCGGGCCGCGTAGTAGTGCCCGAACAGGTAGAAATAACCCGAGTTGTAGTAGAAGGTCTCGTGCGGGATCGGCCGGTTGCGGGCAATGTCCAGGAAGCGGTGGTGCCGAAACAAATACCCCAGCCCTTCCTTGATGCGCTGCTCCGGAACTTCCCGGCCGGCCAACAACAACGCCAGGTTGCACACCTGAATCCGGCCGAGTGACCCCTTGATCTGGTCAATCCACTCGGAATGGCGCGGGTCGGCAATCGCAGGTATGGAGTACGTATAAGCGCCGCTCGGCAGCCGACAGCGCTCCACGCCGCGCACCGCTCGACGGATGACGTCGTCGTCGACTTCGAAGCCCGCCCGCCGGGCGTCTTCCATCGCGATGATGGCGGCGGCGGTGGTGAAACTGGTCGCCCACTGCTGATGACGCGTGCGTGGGGGGTCGAATTCCAGATAACCCCAGCCGCCGTTGAGCCCCTGACACTCGGCCAGCTTGCGCAGCAGCAACTCCCCGGTTTGGCGACACCGCTCGCGGCGCGGGGTGTCGGCATAGCGCGGATCGACGTAGGCCCGCGCCAACGCTTGAGCGCCGTACATGTAGGCCCAGCCATTCATCGTGTCCCATTCGCTGGGCCGCTTGACCGCGGCATGCTCGATGAGATAGTCGACGGCCCGATCGGCAGCCTGCAAGCTCTCTTCCGACCGGTCGGCCTCGAGCAGGGCCAGGCAACACAACCCGGTCGTCGCGACTTTCCAACTGCGATGCGTCTCCGGGTTTGACCAGACGTCGCCGGTAAACGTGTAGACCGCTTCGCGCGGGCCGCCCCACGAGCCCTCGCTGTTCTGATCTTCCAGCAGAAACGCCACGCCCCGCTCGATCACCACGCGGGCCTCGCTGGCGCTGGTTGTTCCGGCCGGCTCGGTGGCGTGGGCTGTGAGCGTCAGTCCGGCGATCACCAGGAATGGGATGAACGCCGCCCGGCTCATTCCTGCGACTCCTCGGCCGCCTCGGCCAGTTCCTTCTCCATCTTCTCAATTTCTTCTTTCAGCTCCTCGATTTGCTCGTGTGCGTCGTCCATTTCATGTTCGAGTCGGATGATCTCGCCCTCGGCATTGATCAGGCCGATTTCCTGGTCGATCATGCTGGTCTCGGACTTTTCACGGGCGCGCTTGAGCGCCTCCTCCTTGTCCGTCACGCCCAGCTCGTGCTCCCGGCGCTCGACGGGCAGCGTCTCCTCCTGGAGCGTGGCAAAGTCGTTCCGCTGAAGCTCGAGCTGGCGCTGCGAGCGTTCCAGTCGGCGACGCCCGCGTTCGAGCACAATTTCCTTGGTCTGGTCGGCGAATTCCTCCTCGCCGTACATCAGCTCGAGCTGTTCGAGCTCCTCCTGCGCCTCCTGGGCACGATCCTCGGTCCGCCGCAGCGATAGTTCTCCCCAGGCGATGCGGTTGGGCGCGGATCGCTCGTTGAACGTCTTAAGCTTGCGCGTCGAGACATCCAGTTCGGCTTCGGCTTTTGCCAGGGCTGCTGCGTTGTGCAGCGTGGTATGCTCCGTCGACAAACGGGCCTTCTCCAGTTTGTGCCGGGCCACGCGCATGTCGCGTTCCAGCTTGACGATCTTGCGTTCTTCCTGCTCGAGCTCTTTGCGCTTCTTCTTGAGGTCGTCCTCCGAGGCGGTTTTCTTCTTCTCGTCAGGCGGTTTTGCCGCTTGGACCTGCTCCGCGGCGGGCGTGGCCGGGGCGGCTTTTTCCTCTGCGGCGGGCCGCGGCTCGGCTTGCTCCTTTGCGGTCGGCGCTTCGCGGTCCGGCATCTTGCAGCCGCTCAGCGTGGTGAACAGGGCCAGGACGGCGAGAATGCCGAACGTCATCAAGGTGTACCTGCGCATGGCTGTCAGACTCCTTCGCATCTGTGGGGGACGAAATGGACCGTATGCCGAGCGGAGATTGCTGAGATCGGAGATTGTGACCTCAGCCCTCGCCGCCACGCGACCAGTATAACAGTGATCTCCGGGCTCGCGGAATCGCTGCCGGCAGAATCGTCAGCATTTTTGTCGGCGCGGATCCAGCTTGCCGACCAGCACCAGTTTGCCGCACAGCGTGCGTCGATCGAGCTGCTCGGTCGCCGCGAAAAAGGCGTCCATGGCCTTAGCGTGATGGTCAGCCGTGAAGGCGTAGGCGCTAATCCCGTTCCGGATGAGCCAGAAGGTCGTCCAACGCCGCATCCAACTGCGGTGCCAATTCAGGCCAGGTGAACCGTTGGACCGCTCGGGCAGCGCGGCGCGAGTCGCCCTTCCACAAATCACCCTCGCCGACACGTTGCGCCAGCATCTTCAACCTGTCCGCCAGTTGGGATACCGTGCCGCCGTAGAAGAACAGCTTTTCGTCGGCGGGGTCGATATCGCCGAGAATCTCCGGGTACGCCAGTCGTCGTGGGAGGACCGGCAGCGCCCCGGCCGCGATCGCCTCGACCATGCTGATCCCGAAGAACTCGTGATCCGCAGTTGATACGACGACATCCGCTTCCCGCAGTGCGGCTTCGTAGTCGGGCCGGGTCTTCTGATATCCCCAGCGGTCAATCTGCTCGGCGAAGCGCTCTCTCGCCCAGGCAAACACATCCGGTGCGTCGCGAAACTGCTCGCCGATCACGCTGAGCCGGAAACTGGTGCCACGCGCTTTCAGCTCGGTAAGCGCGTCGAAGAAGAGTTGCGGGTTCTTGTCGTGCTCCCAGCGCGCCGCCCACAGGATGCGCACGGGCCCCGGAGCACGATCGCCGCGGGGTGGCATCGTCGGCACACCCGGCGGGGTGATCCGCGATTTCGCGCGGATACGGTCGATCGCCTCGAACGGCTGATGGTCCGGCATGCGTTTCAGGAACGCCGGCAGCGCGTTCAGGAATGAGTCGCGGTTGAACGCTGAATTGAACCACACGCGTGTCGCCGCCAGGGCGGTAGTCATGTTGGTGTAGGCGAAGTGGTAATCACGCTCGCTCTCGTGCCGCACCGGATAGGTGAGCTGGTTCTCGTGGAAATATGCCACGGACGGAATCTGCCGCAGCTCGACCGGCGCCAGACCGTAGAACGCCGCCAGATCGAGCATATCTGAACATAAGAGCGTATCCCACTGCTGGCCGGCCGGCATCCGCTCGCGAACCTGTTCGGCCAGCGTATAGGCCGAGTGGCGCATCCGCCATTTCCACTTGAACGGCGGCAGGCCGAGCGCGGTCCAGACGTGGCGGCTATGCGCGCTCCAGCCGTCGAGAAACGCCTGGTGGCTGCCGCCGTAATATGGTTCGAGCGCGAGGATTCTCATCACCTGACTCGTATCTGTTCAAACAGCGCGCCGGCTGGGGGCCGATTCAACGCTTACCCGTGTGTGCTCAGGTAACGCGAGGCGCGCCCCAGGCAGCGTGCCAGGCGTTCGAGCGCCCGGCCGGCCAGTCGGCGGACAGCGTCTTCCGAGCGGTTCAGCTCGGTGGCGACGGCAGACAGTGGCTCCTGTTGGAGGTACAGGCGTTGTACGAC
>CAZDTB010000172.1:0-9051 GCA_964508075.1 uncultured Planctomycetales bacterium | reverse complement strand
GCGATTGAAGGAGACCATGGACATCCCCATCTTCCACGACGACCAGCACGGGACTGCCATCATCTCGGGGGCCGCGTTGATCAACGGCTGCATCCTGACCGGGAGGAAGCCCGAGGGCGTCCGCATGGTGATCAGCGGTGCCGGCGCCGCCGGCATCGCCTGCGCGAAGTTCTACCACTCCTTGGGTGTCAGGAAGGAGAACCTGGTCCTGGTTGACTCCAAGGGCGTGATCTACAAGGGTCGCAAGGAGGGTATGAACCCCTACAAGGCGGAATTCGCGATCGACACTCCGGCCCGCACGTTGGCCGACGCGATGAAGGGGGCGGACTGCTTCTTGGGCCTGTCGCAGGCAGGCATCGTTACACAGGAGATGGTCAAGTCCATGGCGGACAAGCCGATGGTCTTCGCGATGGCCAACCCCACGCCCGAGATCATGCCGGATGAGGCCAAGGCCGCCCGTCCGGATGTGATCATCGCCACCGGCCGCAGCGATTTCCCCAACCAGGTGAATAACGTTCTCGGTTTCCCGTTCATCTTCCGCGGTGCGCTCGATGTTCACGCCCGGAAGATCAACGAAGAGATGAAGCTGGCAGCCTGCCACGCTCTGGCCCAATTGGCCCGCCAGGACGTGCCTGACAGCGTACTGCGGGCCTACGGGCTCAAGCGGCTTCAGTTCGGCCCCGACTACATCATTCCCAAACCGTTCGACCCGCGCGTTTTGGTCTGGGAAGCCTCCGCGGTCGCCGAGGCGGCGGTCAAGTCGGGCGTGGCCCGCGTGAAGATGACGGACTTCCGGGCCTACCGGGAGCGTCTCGAGGCCTCGTTCTCGCGTAGCCAGCAGTTCATGCGCTCGATTCGCAACCGGGCGCGTGGAAGCAACAAGCGTATTATCTTTTCCGACGGGGAACACCCGACCATCATCCGGGCGGTCAACATCATGCGCCAGGAAGAGCTCGCCAAGGCAGTCCTGGTCGGCCGGGCTGAATTGATCAAGGAGAGGGCGGTCGAGCTCGGGGTGGACCTGGGCGACACCGAGATTGTTGATCCCCACACGTATCCCGAGCGCAAAGCGCTTGCCCAGCACTTCCACGACAAGCGCCGCCGAAAGGGGATCAACTGGTCGGATGCCCGATTCCACGCCCGCCGGCCGGACTGGTTCGCGGCCCTGATGGTGGACATGGGCCGGGTGGACGGGATGGTGTGCGGCATCGGGCGGAGCCACCCCCACGTGATGCGCGCGCTGCTGCAAGTCATTCCGCTGCGCAAAGACGTACGCCGAGTCTGCGGGCTGTGCATCATTTTGACCAAGCAAGACATCCTGTTTTTCGCCGACTGCACCGCCAAAGTCGACCCGACCGCCGAGGAGCTGGCTGAGACGGCGTTGCTGTCGGCGAGGGTTGCCCGCTACTTCTATGTCACTCCGAAGGTCGCGATGCTGTCGTTCAGTAACTTCGGCAGCGTTCAACACGCGGAAACCGCCAAGGTTCGCAAAGCGGTGGATCTGGTCCAGGCCCAGGATCCGACGCTAGTGATTGACGGCGAAATGCAGATCGACACGGCGCTGTCCGGAGAGATCCAGGAGGAGCTGTTCCCGTTCTGCGAGCTGAAGGGCAGGGCGAACGTCTTGATCTTTCCGAACCTGGCGGCTGGCCTGATCGCGGCCAAGCTCACCCCGCGGATCGGTAATGCCGAGATGATCGGGCCGCTGACGATCGGGCTGAGCAAACCGGTGAACGTCCTGCACCTGGCGGCTCAGGTCGATGACGTTGTTAACGCTGCTGCCATCACTGTCATCGAATGTGTGGATGGAATGCTGTAAGCAGCGGTTGTCACTTGCGAGCCGAGTCGCAACAAACTGCTGAGATCTGACAACTGATTACGGCCGGATCGCTCTGGGGTATTGCTCACCCCGGCTCGATCTGGCCACGGATTACTGGCAACTGGGCGGCGACGACTAATCCTGGCTGCACGGTCTTGGCACCAGCGGAGTGTATTCCGGATACCACATCGAGGCGGCCACCGCGTCTTCCACCTCATGATCGGGAATCTGCCGCCCCAGGTTTTTCACGCTCGCGTAGCGGATCACGGCCGCCGCGATTCTGGCGCTCGCCTGGCGCAGGTCGTTCTGGCTGGGATACAAGGCGCCCTGCTCGAGGCGGTTCGCATCGACGCACTCGGCGAGGGTTCTGGCGGCAATCGCGAACATCTCGGTGGGCACCTCACGCACCTCGGCAATCACCGCGCCCAACCCCACGCCCGGGAAGATGAACACGTTGTTCGATTGTCCGATGATGATCTCGCGGCCCTTGTACCGGACCGGCGGAAACGGACTGCCCGTGGCGACCAGTGCCCGACCGTCGGTCCATTCGATGGCCTGCTTCGGTGTGCACTCGGCTTTGGCGGTCGGGTTGCTCATCGGCATGATGATCGGCCGTTCCACGTGCTTGGCCATCTCGACGATCATCTCTTGGGTAAACGCGCCCGGGTGGGCCGTTGCCCCGATCATTACGGTCGGTTTGAAAGCCTTGATCACCTCGAGCGGGCTGGCGTTGGCCGGCTTGATGGCGTAGTGCCTGAGCACGTCCGGCTTGGCCACGAGCTCCCGGTTGTGCGTGCCGGCGATCAGGCGTTTGCTGTGCAGCAGACCATCGATATCGAACATCAACTGCGCCTGGCGAACAACGTTTTGCGGAACTCCCTCGAAGCGCATCGCCTCCACTATGGTCTGGGCGATACCGGTGCACGCTTCACCGGCGCCAATGTACAGGAGCCGCTGGTCACCCAGCTTCTCCCCGGTCACCCGTAGCCCGGCGAAGATACCCGCCGCCGCCACCGAGCCCGTTCCCTGTATATCGTCATTGAAGGAGGGTAGACGCTTGTGGTAGCGCTCCATCAGCGTGAACGCCTGATCTACGTGGAAATCCTCCCACTGCAACAACGCCCGCGGCCACACCGTCTGGATGCCTTGAATGAACGCCTCGATGAATTCCTCGTACGGCTGGCCTCGCAGACGCCGCTCCCGGTATCCCATGTAGTAGGGGTCGTTCAGCAACGCATCGTTGTTGGTGCCCACATCGAGGCTGACCGGCAGGCAGCGTGAGGGGTGGATGCCCGCCCCCGCAACGTAGAGCGCCAGTTTTCCGATCGGGATGCCCATTCCGCCGGCACCCTGGTCTCCCAAGCCGAGGATGCGCTCGTTGTCGGTGGCCACGATCAGGCGGATATCGGACCACGGTGCGTTCCGCAGCAACTGGGGGATGCGGTCTTTGTCGTCGGGCGTAAGCCAGATGCCGCGGGCCGTGCGGAAAATGTGCGTGAACTGCTGACACGCCTTACCCACCGTCGGCGTATACACGATCGGGATGTACTCAGCCATGTTCTCGATCAATACACGGTAGAACAGCACCTCATTTCGCTCTTGGAGGGCGGCGAGTCCAATGTATTTCTCGAGGTCGTTGGACTTCGCCGCGATGTGCTCTCGCTCGAGCTGAGCTTGTTGTTCGATGCTCAACACTCGTGGCGGCAGCATTCCCGACAGGCCAAAGGTTTCGCGCTCGTCGCGGGGGAAAGCCAACCCTTTGTTTACCGACGGGTTCTTGAGCAGCCATACACCCCGCTTGCTGGTCTGGATATTTGGTGCCGGGCAAATGTCGCTCAAACGTCTTGCTCTGTTCATGCCGCGAACTCCTCGTTGCTACTGTGCTGGACGACCTTCTGGTGCCAGGTTCCCGTGATCTTTCCGCAATCGCCCGCCCCCCATGGCCCGCAAACCAGTGGACTGCCTTGGCTAGCTGGGCCGCGAGCCTTTTGCCCGCCCGGAGGACAGTGGCAAGCAGCGTGTTCTCGGCGCCAAGTCCCGTAGTATACATCGGTTACCCAGTGTGCGAAAGCTGAACTCTGCTAGCTGCGGCTGCCGGCTGCCTAGCTGGCCGGCGTGTATGATAGTCTGGCCGGGTGGCCCCTGACGTGGGGGACTGATTCGGATATCCACGCGTCCCCACGGACTTTCGCGTTCCCCGCGTGAAGCCGTGGGGCAACCGCCTAGGGCTGCGGGCGCGCGATCGGCCCCGGTCGGAACTGATTTGTGCATCAGCCTGGCTGATGGGCCGCCCAATTGGCGGCGATGCTGATTGCGGCCGTCTCGACACGTAGAATGTGTGGCGCGAGGCGGACGAGCTCTGCGTCGGCCTCGCGCAACATTTCGATTTCCTCTTCAGTCAGTCCGCCTTCTGGACCGACGACGGCCGTTAGATGCTGCTCGGTTAGGTCGTGCGCGTGCAGCCGACTGCCCAGCGACGGGGCGTCATCCGCCGGGTGAGCAACGATTGTGACATCGGCGTCTTCCGATAGCGCTGCGGTGAGTGTCACGCCGCATGTGATCTCTGGCAGCCAGACGCGTTGTGCTTGTTTGGCGGCCTCGAGCGCGGTGCGGCGTAGCTTGGCGGCGTGGGTCTTGCCGACGTGGACGATCGAGCGCACGAAGTCGGCGATGACGATCCGCGTCGTGCCGAGCTCGGTCAGCTTCTCGACCATCCACGTCAATCGCGGCCCCTTGCAGCCGGCGACGATCAGCTTCAGCGTTCTGGTCGGGGGCGACTCGCAGAGCACGCGCTCGACGGCGAGCCGGGCCCGCCGGTGCGCCTTCCGCCCGCCGGCCTCGGCGCTCGGCTGAAGAATCCCGTGCGCCGATCGTCCGCGCCCGTCGAAGACCATCACCTCATCGCCCGGACGCAGACGCAGGCTTTGCAGCGCGTGCCGGGACTCGGCCTGATCGAGCGTGATCACGCCCGGCGTGAGCTCGTCGCAATAGAAGCGTGGCTGCGACATCGCCGTGCAGTATACGCTGAAATCGAAACGCGCTCCCCACGTCGCCGCCCGGAAGCTAACGCGGTGCGACGCCGGCATCCGGCCGTAAGGTAGACAGCATTCCCTGGGATGCTTGTGACAATTCCGCCGATCGCCGGGATTGCTTCTCCGCGTCGGTGTCATGCCCAGCCGCTTTCAGAACCAGCGCGTAGCGTCGATAGACTTCCGCGTAGAACGCCGCGAGTTCGGCTTCCTCCCGGCTGCTTGCCGGGCGTGCCGACCCGAGGGCCAGCACTTCGGCCGGCTGATGCCGGAGCGATTCGCCCAGCACCTCGGCGGCGGCGCCCAGATCGCCGCTGGTCAACGCCGACCGGAACCGCACGTCGTAGTAGACCATGTGCGCGACCGCGACGTCAACCAGCCGCGTCGTCGGCTGATTAGCGACTGCCGGGGCCAGCGTGTACAACCCCAATGCCGCCGACACGGCGACGATCGCGGCGGCCGGCTTCCAGCGGCGCGACAGCACGAAGCAGATCAGGCGGGCTACGGCAAACCCGGCAAACGGCGTCAGCGCGGCCGCGAACGGCACGCGAAAGCGAGCGAACACAAAGAAGACGTGCAGCACGATCAGGTTGGTCAGGACCAGGAAGTACAGTGGCGCGGGGCGCCGGTTTGGCACCGGCCTCTGGCTGGCGGAGCGCCGCAGCGCCAGCACCAGCCCCACAATCGCTAGCGGTCCGATCATGCCGAACGAGACCGGCAAGGCCCGCAGCAGGCTCGAATGCAGTTGCGCGTAATGGAAGTTCGCGTTGTTCGGCTCCTCGTACCAATACCAGGTCGCCAGCGCTTTCTGCCCCAGCAATCGCAGATAGCTCGAAACCGTAGGATGGGTCTTGAGTGTGGCGATCACCGTGGGCACGAGCGCACCCCCGGTTTCGCCCAGGACTCGGGCCGCATGACGCGTGTCCCAACTCGACTGACTGGCGCCTTGCGCATTTGAGATGAAGAACGTCGGCGGCCCGCTGCTCGCGGTTCCGAACGGCGGCGCTCCCACCACCAGGTTTCGCACGAGGACCGGGCTGAAGCCGACCAGCAGCCCGGCCAGCAACAGGCCTCCGCACCAGCTCAATCGGCTCCACCGTTTCCAGTATTGAGCGACGAGCAGGCCGACGCTCGCGAACACCATCAGCAGAAAGTGTGCCTTTAGCGCCAGTGAGAGGCCGAGAAGGACGCCGACCCCCAACCAGCGAAGCGCAGCCTTGCCAAGCGGCAGTGTAGGGTCGTTCGCTCGGGCCCGCTCGAGCAGGAAGACCAGCAGTAGCCCGCAGAACACGATCAGCGTCACCCGCAGGAGCACGAATTCGTAGAACAGCAGCGGCGCGTAGAACAGCATGAACCCTGCGGCCAGCACCGCCCCCACATCGCCGAAATACTCCCGCGCCAGCCGATACACCAGCACGATCGACGCGATGCCGAGCAGCATTTGCCACGCGAACACCCAGCCGACCGCCGGCCCCAGCAAAGCGTACGTGCCCGCGATCAGGTACGGGTAAAGCGGACCCTGGTACGTCCGTCCCCCGCCGTACCAGTCGTACCAGAGCGCCCGCGCGGCCTCATCGGGGTTGTCGGTCTGGTTGGCGGCCTGTAAGTCGGCCCATGACTGCGGGAACACGCGGGCGTACTCCTCGGCGATCTCGCGGTGCCAGTTGTGCAACGGGGGGGCCGCGCTCTCGAACCACCAATCGCCCTCCGCGATGGCAAGCGCCCAGGAATGAAATGTATTCATATCGCTTTGCTTCCACTCGTGTATCCAGAAGTACGGGCTGGCGGCGAGTTGCAGGAAGCAGACGACGCGCAGTACAAACGCGATCGCGACAATCGTGACAAGGGTGTGTCTTCGTCGTTGGCGCAGCCACGCCTCGAGCACGGCATAGGTGCCGTCGCGGTCAGAAATGTCGGGAGTCGGTTTATCCGGCATCCACGGGATTATACCATGAGGCAGATGGACACGTTTCACGGCAAGAGAGTTGAACAAGCGAGGTGTACTGTGCGCAACTGGATGAGGACGTGGTTACCGGCATGGCTTCTGGGCGGCGTCGCGACGGCGAGCCTCTTCGCCCAGACGCCCCCACCTGAGACGATCTACACCAACGCCAACATCCATACGCTCGACCCGGCGCGGCCGCGGGCGGAGGCGCTGGCGGTCGCCGGTGACCGCATCGTGGCGGTTGGCTCACGGAGCGAGGTACTGCGGCTGAAGCAGCCGGCAACGCGCATCGTCGATCTGGACGGCAAGACGGTGCTGCCAGGGTTGATCGACGCTCATTGTCATCCCGCCAGCCTCGGCAGCTACGGTCTGGGACACATCGACCTGAGCGATGCCCGCTCGTTCGAAGAGGTGGTAGCAATGGTCGCTGCCCGCGTGAAGCAAGCGAGCAAGGGCGAGTG
The DNA here is from genome assembly GCA_964508075.1 of uncultured Planctomycetales bacterium. Lineage (GTDB taxonomy): Bacteria > Planctomycetota > Phycisphaerae > UBA1845 > Fen-1342 > JALSRY01. The sequence continues at coordinate 1,797 of CAZDTB010000172.1, read as the reverse complement.
GATCATCGGCGGGCGCTGGGACCACGAGCGCTGGCCCGGGCGGCAATTGCCCACGCACGAGAAGCTCAGCGCCGTCAGCCCGGACAATCCGGTGGCGATCATGCGCGTGGATGGGCACGCTGGTCTGGTCAACGCCGCCGCGATGAGACAGGCCGGCATCGATCGGGATACGCCCGCGCCGAGCGGCGGTGAGATTATCAAGAACAACGACGGCGAACCGACCGGGCTGCTCGTCGACAACGCCAAGGAACTGATTGCCCGGCAGATGCCCGAGAGTGAGCATCACACTGCGGATCTGCTGCTCAAGGCTCAGGAGCTGTGCCTCTCGGCCGGGCTGACCGGTGTACATGATGCCCACGTCGGCCCAGCAGACATCGAGGCGTACCAGCAGTTGGCGGCGGAGGGCAAGCTCAAGCTGCGCGTATACGCGATGGTCGGAGGCGAGTACGCGATCGCCTACTTCGGCGAACACGGCGTCGTCATCGGTGACCGGCTTACCGTCCGGGCGGCTAAGCTGTTCGCCGACGGGGCACTGGGCTCGCGCGGTGCCTGGCTGCTCGAACCGTACAGCGATCGCCCCCGCGACTCCGAAGGGCATCCCTACACCGGACTGAACGTGATGCAACCCGAATTCCTGCTCAAGATCGCCGAGGATGGTCTGCGGCAGGGATACCAAGTCTGCACGCACGCGATCGGCGACCGCGGCAACCGCGAGACGCTGGACGCGTACGCCGCCGCGCTCAGCCGCCGACCCACGCCGGACCACCGCTTCCGCATCGAGCACGCTCAACTGCTGCACCCGGATGACATCCCGCGCTTCCAGCAGCTCGGCGTGATCCCCTCGATGCAGCCGACGCACTGCACGAGCGACATGCGTTGGGTCTACTCCCGGATCGGTCCCGAGCGGGCCAAGGGCGCCTACGCCTGGGCGAGCCTGCTCAAAACCGGCGTTCGCATCGCCAGTGGCAGCGACTTCCCGGTCGAATTGCACAACCCCTTCCTCGGCATCTACGCCGGGATCACCCGCCAGGACCTAGAGGGTCAGCCGCCCGGCGGATGGCACCCCGAGCAGCGCATGACGCGGACGGAGGTCCTGCGCTCGTTCACGCTCGACGCCGCCTACGCCGCCTTCGAGGAGGATCTGAAGGGTTCGCTGGAGCCCGGGAAGCTGGCCGACTTCATCGTGATCGACCGCGACGTCATGACCTGCCCGGCGCGCGAAACCGCCGACACACGCGTGCTGCGCACGGTCATCGGCGGCGAGACGGTCTTTCGACGGGAGTAGTACCACGGCGCCACCGGCGAGACGCCGGTGCCACCCTCCAGGAGAGCTCACGGGGACGTCGGCGGCGCGCTCTCGAGGTATGGTCGGCCCGCCCGATAGAGCTCGAGCCGCTGCTGGAACTGCTGGGCCTGGTGAACGTCCCCCCTTTCCTCGGCCAGGGAAATCGCGCGGCTGAGCGTACGAACCGCCTCGTCGAACCGCCCGACCGCTGCCAGGGCGGCCGCGAGGGTGTCCAGCCGGCCGGGATCCGGCTGGGGGGCTTGCATGACGGCCTGCCGGGCCAGTTCGACCGCCCGTTCGCGGTCGGCTTTCGGGAGTCCCGGAGTCGTCGCGAGCAGCCAGGCCAAGTCATTCGCCACCGCATCGTTCTGCGGGGCGAGCGCGTGGGCTCGCCGCAGCGCCGCGATGCCTTCCGGCACTCGACCCAGGGATACAAGAATCCGCGCCGACCACTCGTGCGCCTCGCTCAGTTTCGGATTGAACCGGGCGGCCTGGGCCATGTGCTGGAGCGC
>CAZDTB010000171.1:0-9053 GCA_964508075.1 uncultured Planctomycetales bacterium | reverse complement strand
CAGGAACAAAACTGCCAGGGCAAACATGAGGATCGGGCCGATGATCCAATTCTGAACGAGCGACAGGCCAAGGACCTTGACGTTGCGAAAGACGTCGCCGAGCTCCTCGTACTTCACCTTTGCGAGCGGCGGATACATCATCAGGATCAGGCCGATGGCAATCGGGATGTTGGTCGTGCCGACTTGAAAGCGGTTGATGAAGGCCTCGATCCCGGGCCACAGCCATCCCCCGCCCACCCCGATCGCCATCGCCAGGAAGATCCACAGCGTCAAGAAGCGATCGAGGAAAGACAGCTGCTTGGGGCGATCAGAATCCATGGTTCTGTATCCTTGGCTTTGGACGAGCGCTGCTTGTGAACGCCGAGGCGTCGCCGCTCGGCGATTGACTCGCGCTTTACAGGGCGAAAAGCACCCAGAGCCCGACGGCGATGATCAGCACACCCGCCAGGCGGCGCATGATGTCCGTGCCCAGATTCCAGCCCTTGGAATCGGCCATCCGCTGGACAAAACCCATGGACGTTCCGCCCACGAGCACCAGACCACAGTGCCCCAGGCTGTACGGCACCAGCAACGTCAAGCCGAAGGCGGCACCCTTGAGCGGGACGACCGCCAGCAGCGCGAGCAGAACCGGCCCCGCGCACGGCAGCGAGACTAGGCCGAACAACAAGCCCAACAGAAACGCCCCCACAAGCCCCTTCTGCCTCGGCTGTACGCCCGCCGGCGCCGGGATGCGGAAGTTCACCGCGCCGAGTAGGTGCAGCCCCATCAGCAGGCACACACCGCCGGCGACATACGCCCACCACTCTGCCCGGAGGAACGAGCTGGCCACCCAAGTAGCCAGGAAAAGGATACCGAACATGATCGTCAGGCCGATCGCGAACGCCAACGAGAGCAGGAAGGAGCGGGCCACACTGCGCGTCTGCTGGCCGGCCACGTACGCCACCATCAGCGGCACCATCGCGATCACGCACGGGTTCGCCGCGGTGAGCAGCCCCCCCGCGAACGCCGCCAGCGGGGCCACCCACGGGTTGCCCTGCACGGCTTCAGCCAGGTTCTCCGAGAGGGTTTCGAACATCTACTTGACCCCGACCTTCTCAGCGAAGAGGGCCTTCAGGTTTTCTTTCGAGATGAACCCTTCGTGCCGCCAAACCTCTTTGCCGTCGCGGTCGTACAGGATCTGCGTCGGGATCAGGCGGATGTTGTAGGGCTTGCCGGCCGCCGGGTTCTTCCAGACGTCGATGAGCTCGACGGAGAGCTTGCCCTGGTACTCCTTGCGCAACTCCGCGAGGATCGGAGCGAGCTTCTTGCACGGGATACACTTGTCCGCGCCTAGATCGACCAGCCGCGGCAGTTTCTCCGCAGCCGCCGGTTCGACCGGTTTGTCTTCTGTCTTCGCGGCCGGCTCAGGCGTGGCGTCTGCCGTCTCAACGACGGGCTCGGCGGCGGCCGGCGTCTCGGTGTTCGCGGGCTCGGGGCCGGCCGGCGCCTCGGCGTTTACAGCCTCTGGGCTGGCCGATCGCTCGGCGTCTCCAGCCTCGGGCTGGGCGGTCGTGACAACTTGCGCAGGCTCAGCAGACTGGGTCGTCTCCTCGGCCGGTGTCTCCGCTCGCTGCGACTTGAGCCATGCTGCCCCGGCAACGACCGCAACTACGCCCAGTATGGCGATGACGTTCGTGATGCTTCCCTTGGTCATGATGACGCTTCCCTTTCCAGCCACCCTGATGACCACGCTTACAAGAAGTCCGCGAGCTCCGTCCATACGTACACCTGGAACGCGGGCGGGTCCTCGACCAGCTCCCAGACGCTCGTCAGGTTCTTCCACCGCAACACCTCGTCGCCCGCCATCTCGACCAGCACCAGCGCCGAGGACTCGAGCTCGAAGTCCTGCTCGAAATGCTCGTTGCCCGGCGCTTCGATGTTGACCGCGTGCCACTCCAACTGCCCCGATTCCAGCGCCTCGCTGTAGCCGGTATCGACGGCCTCGCGCGCCTGCTCTTCGATCGAAAGACAGGTCGGGCAGCGCATGGTCCGATGGAAGTAGTAAGCCACGACCCTGGTCTGGGATGCGATGTCCGTGGGTTCCGCCGCGCCCGTGTTCTCATTGGCCTCGGGCTCGATCGGGGCCGCGGCTTCGTTGGCGCTGGCGCCGGCCGGCCCGGGTGCTGCTTCACCCAGCGGTTTCATGCCCGCCGTCGACGCCTGTCGACAGCCCATAACCAGGACTGCCGCCAGAGCAGCCGCCAGGGTCGTGCCCCGAAGCACGGTGATACGTTCGGTCATCGTCCTTCTCCGCAACTCATGCGTACGAGGAGGATCCCCAGCCGTTGGGCTCCTACGGCCGGGCAAACGCCTCTTTCACGTGCACAACCACGCGCTTGGAATCGTTGATGAGCGACGGCGCGGCGGGCTTCTTCTCGATGCCGAGCTGCGTCGCATCCACGTGAAAGTCCACGGGCAGCCCCGCCTGCTCCAGGATCTTACGCGCGCAGTGGTCTTCACACCCGTCGATCACCACCCGCTTGCCGGCGTTGCGGGCGCGTTCCAGCTTGTCGGGGATGCCCGCGCCGACGGCGGCGATGCAGAACAGATTCCCAATGCCTTCCTGTGCCAGACTCACGCCAACTCGATTGGCCACCTGGCCGGAATGAGCAGCGCCCGCACAAGTGAAGAGCAACGTCTCGCCGTTGCCGCCACATCCACATCCGCCTGCCATGTCATACCTCGCTTCCATCCAAACGTGAGGAACTTCCTTCAACCAGTCAGCAACCGACCGGTCTTCCCGTCACGAGCCGGTCGCGCCGGCCGCCGCTTGCAGAATGTCGGTCAGTTCGGCCTCGCTTGGCACCTTGCCGGCGGCCTTGACTTGGCCGTCAACCACCAGTGCCGGCGTGATCATCACGCCGTACGAAGCGAATCTGGCGATTTCCTTCACATGCTCCAATTCGTAGTCCAGGCCCAGCCTGTCGGCCGCTAGCTTGACCGCGGCCTCCAGCGCGTTGCACTTCGCGCATCCGGTCCCCAGCACTTCGATCTTCATAACGCTACTCCTACCCCACGCCGATCGCCCCGTACGTGATCCCGACGATCGTCGCCATCACGATCACCAATCCAGTAAATACCGCGGTCTTCTTGACTCCAATCACCGAGCGGATCACCAGCAGGCTGGGCAGCGACAGGGCCGGTCCCGCCAGCAAGAGCGCCAGCGCCGGTCCCGCGTGCATGCCGTGCTCCATCAGCGCCTGCAGGATCGGAATCTCCGTCAGCGTGGCGAAGTAGAACAGGCAACCCACGATCGAAGCGACCAGGTTCGACTTGAGACTGTTGTCGCCGACCAGCGCGGCCACCTGCTCGTCGGGCAGCAGCGCGCCGAGGAACCCGACCACGAAGACGCCGCCGAACAGCAGCGGCACCAGCAGCTTGGCGAAGTCCCAGGTGTTGTGCATCCATTCGCGCAGCTCGTCGCGGTCGAACCAGCGCCAGACCATCAGCAGCACCGCCAGCCCCATCGCCGCGGCGAGGTGCCATTTGGCGCGATAGACCGACATGACCCAGTTCTGTGCCTCTTCGACCCGGACGACCTCGGTCTTCGCCAACGTAATCTTGTCGCCGACCTTGAGGTTGGCGACCGGACGATCCACCTGAATCACGATCTCGTCACGCGTTTCCTGGAGCATCACGGCCGGCACCTGCGTTCCGTCGGCCGTTGACACGACCACGTTGCCGGGGTTGTACCAGTCGGAGAAGACCAGGAACGCCATCATGCACGCGAAATACAGCACGGTCTGCCACAGGCGCCGCCGGGCCGGGGGCGGGTCGGGCAACGCGGCCGCGGTTTCCGTGCGCTGCTGCTCGTCCTTGCGGAAGACAACCGCCATGATCAGGCCGATGACGACGCCGAAGACGATCGCGCCGATGGCCCGCGCGACGCCGATCTCGAAGCCCAGCACCCGCGCCGTCAGGAAGATCGCCAGAATGTTGAGCGCCGGTCCGGAGTAGAGAAACGCGGAAGCCGGACCAAGCCCGGCGCCGACGCGGTAGATCCCGGCGAACATCGGCAGCACGCTGCACGAGCAGACCGCCAGCACGGTCCCCGAGACGGACGCCACGGAGTACGCCTCGACCTTGTTGGCCTTCGGGCCGAGGTGCCGCAGGACCGCTTCCTTCGAGAGAAACGTGGTGATCGCGCCGGCGATGAACAGCGCCGGCACCACGCATGCCAGCGTGTGGTTGCGGGCGTACCACTGGAGCATCCTGAATGCTTCGAGGATCGCCCCGCTGACCTTCACGTCCGACAGCGGCAGGAAGTAGGCCACCAGAAAGATGACCGCAAAGGCGGTGAAGATCTTCCACTCTTTCACGAACGGACCTCTAGTTCATTGCCTTATGGCCAATAAGCCATGAATCTTGACCAAAAAAAACCGAGCGGGTCGCGGCGTTACGCCTCGATCGCCGCTCGTTGCGCCTTCAGGTTCTCCCTGAGCACCGACTCAATACACTCCCAGAACCCCTGTAAACACCCGACCTTGAGGCTGTAGAAGGTCATCGTGCCCTCTTTGCGGTCGTCGACGATCCCGGCCTGCTTGAGCACTGCGAGGTGCTTCGAAACGGTGGACTGGTCCGCCCCGACCAGTTCGGTCAGCTCACACACGCACCGTTCCTGCTCCGCAAGCGCGTCGAGCATCAAAAGCCGGCTCGGGTGAGCCAACGCCTTGGCGATCCGCGCCCGGGCCTCGTACCGCTGTCGAGAATATTTCGGCCTCAGCTTCATGGCTCTATGGCAATTATGCCATGGGAATGCCCGCTGTCAAGCGCGAGCGCAAAAAAAAGAGCGGATTCGGTGCCCTGATGCCGTTTCAGTAGTCGGTGCCGCGAAACAAGGCGTCGCCCGGCGCACACCCTCATTCCGTCCAAACGTAAGTGGAGCGGCTGTCCTTCCGGAGACTATCGGACTCCCCGGCCCGAATGTGGTCGCGAGCCGGGGTCCGAGTCCCGCCGCGGCACCGTCTGACTGCGGCGGCACCATTTGCCCACGCCGGCAGCCGGCATATACTTACGTAAAGTGATGTTTGGACGAAGCGCGCTAATCCTCACGGCAGCTTGGTCGTTGCTGATCACCTCGCCGCTATGCCGGGCGGGGGTGATCGACCACGCCTGCGATCACTCGGAGCCCTCGTGCTCGCACGAGGGCGGCTGCGCGGGCGATCCGTGCCAGCAGCCTGCCAGACTCACCACTCCTTCCCGACACAGTCACGCGACCGATGGGACGCCGGACTGCATTCCGGTGGTGGTTGACATCATCCCGAGGCTCGGACTTCGCGCGGCGCTCATAAGGCCGTACGCGCTGCCGCTTCCAACGTCTGCAATTCACGACAGCGACCTGCCGCTGTTGCTCTGATTCCTCCGTCGCCATCAGCATGCACACACAGGTAGCCGTGCGCGCCGCTGAACGCATGCGCGCGGCTCGTTCAGCCGACGCAAGCGCAACGTGGTCGATCAGCGATGATGGGATCAGACAATATGAATCGAAAGACCGGCATGTTGCTGCTCGCCGGGGCACTTGGCGCTGGCTACCCGCTCGGCGGTTGTGCCCGCGTCAATCCGCGCCCGGATTACCAGCGGGCAGCCGCGCGGATCGAGCGGGCCACCGGACATGCAGACGTATTCCGCCCGGGCGAAGAGGAGCGCGTCGCCGCGCGGCTGACGGAGATTGTGAAGGATGGCGTCACTGCCGACGAGGCCGCTCAGATTGCGCTGCTGAACAATCCGAAGCTGCAAGCCGCATTCTACAAGATCGGCCTCGCCCGGGCCGACGTGGTGCAGTCCGGACTCCTTTCGAATCCCTCACTCGGGGTCGCGCTCCGGTTACCAGCCGGCGGCGGATTGGCGAGCTTTGAGGCTGACCTTGCACAGAACATTGCCGAGCTCTGGCAGCTTCCAGTCCGGAAACGCGCCGCCGAGCGGGCACTGGACCGGACCATTCTTGAGGTCGCCGCGCAGGCCGCCGAGATTGCGGGGGAGGCGAAGTCGGCTTTCTACGCAACGGTCGGGGCCGATGGTCGCCTCAAGATCGCTCAACAGAACCGCGAGGTCACCCAGCGAGTCCTGGAGCTCGCGGAGTTTCGCCGATCCGCTGGGGCCGGCAGTGAACTCGATGTGAACCTAGCCCGCGGCGTGTTCCTGGAAACAGAACTCACCGTGCAGAAAGCACGGCTCGCGACGGCAGAGGCGCGGCGGACGCTGGTGGAAGTCCTCGGCCTGACGATCCACCCCAACGAGCTGGTGCTCACCGAGACACTCGGGCACATCCCCGAACACCCGCTCGACGAAGATCGGTTGGGTGAGCTCGCACTGGCCGAGCGCCTGGACGTACGCGCCACTCGGCAGGCGGTGCGGGCGGCGGAAGAACGGCTCGTGCTGGAACAGCGCCGCGTGTTTCCGTCGTTGGAGGTCGGCGTTGCCCTGGAACGGGGCGAACGCGGCCGGGCCGAAGGGCGCGACTTGTTGGCGGACACGGCCCGGGCGTCGGTTGCCTCCGGCGAACTGACCGCCCCGGAAATCGAGCCGCGCTCGGCACGGCGCAGCCACACAGATTTCAGCATCGGCCCCAGCCTGGCGCTCGAGCTGCCAATCTTCGACCAGAACCAGGCTCAGATCGCCCGGGCCCGCTACGAGCTGGAGCAAAGCCTGCGTCTGCTGGACGGACTCGAGCGCACCGTCCGCCAGAACGTGCGCGGAGCGATCGATCAAGCGCAGACTGCGTGGGAGGTAGCCCGCTTCTATCGAGACCAGATTGTCCCACAGGCACAGCGCAGCCTCGAGATGTCGCGGGAGTCGTACCAAGCCGGCAAGTCATCGGTTCTGTCGGTGCTCGACGCGGAGCGCACCTTCCTGTCGGCCCGGGATCGCTACGCCGAGGCGCTACAGGCCGCCGCCGCGGCCGTGCCGGTGCTTGAACGCGCGGTCGGTCTACCGATCGATCGTCTCGTACGTGCGGCCGAACGCGAGCCGGCCGGCGCGCCCGCAAGCCAGCCTGCCCGGCAGTCCGCACCGGAAGACACCAGCGACAATCCTTCATCCGGCGATATGCCTGAAGAGGTAACCCCATGAAGCGAGACGCCGTACCCAGACCAAAGCTGCGGCGCACCGTCGGCCCGCTGCTGCTTCCGATTGCACTTGGGCTTGGCGGATGCCAACCGGTTAGTGGAGAGATCTTGAGCCAGTTCATTCTGGATTTGACGCGCGAGGCGCTGGCCGCCTGGCTGCTCTGATGCGTGATGGTCGGGCAGACCCGACCCGTGATGGGAGAAAGCGAGATGAGCCCCAAACATGTTGGATTCCTGGTGCTTGGATTGGCAATTGGGTTGCTCGTAGGTTTCGGCTGGCCCCACGTGAAGCAGCGTGCTTCACCGATGCAGCCGGATCATATCGAGCAGGCCGACGACGGGCACGCACACGCGGCTGAGGATTCAGCCGCCCCTCGTAGCGGTTCGGGGCAAGACGACCACCTCCCGTCCGACGAGATGCACCAACACGGCGAGGAAGGCGACGATCAGGAGCATGATGAACCGGAGGATCACACGGCGGTTCACCTGAATGCCGAGGCAGCCGAGCAACTCGGCATTGAGTTGGCGACCGCCGGACCGGGATCACACACCAGGAAAATCGAACGTCCCGGCGAGGTCGTGCTCAATGAGAACCGCGTCGCTCACATCGTGCCGCAAGCCCCGGGCATCGTACGCGAAGTGGTCAAGAACGTCGGCGACCCGGTGGAGGCCGGCGAAGTGCTGGCCTGGCTCGAAAGCGCTGAGCTCGGGCAGGCCAAGGCCGACTACCTGGCCAAGTGGGCCGAGGCGGGCTGCTGCACCGTCGACCTCTCGCGGGCCCGGGAGATACATGACAGCACGTTGAGGTTGCTCGACGTGCTGGAATCCTCTCCAACGCTGGAGACGCTACAACAGACGAACGAGAGCACGACCGGCGACAACGGCCGGGTCCTGATATCGGCCTACGCGGAGCTCGAGCTGACCCGGGCGGGGTACGCCAGGGAACGCGCCCTTTTCGAGAAGGGCGTATCCAGTGAGAGGGACTATCAAGCGGCAGAGAGTGCGTACCAGAAGGCCGCCGCGGAATACGCCGCAACCCGCGACAGCATCCAGTTCGCGATTCAGCGAGATCTGCTGGAGGCCACGCGGACCCGACAGGTGCGCCAGATCGACCTCACGAGCGCCGAGCGGCGACTGCATGTGCTCGGGCTCGACAACGGAGATATCAAGGAGCTCGAGTCGCTCGCACAGACGGGGGCGGCTGACACCGCAACGCAGCCAACCTGCAATGATCCCAACTGCAAGGGCTGCGCACACCACGCGACGGCCGGACGGCAGGCCGGAAGCACAGTCCGGACGCGAGGCGACGAAAGGCTCGCCTACTATGCTCTTCGGGCTCCTTTCGACGGAACGGTGATTCAAAGGCACATCACGCTCGGCGAACGGTTGGATGACGGCGCGAATCCGTTCACGATTGCCGACCTGAGCTCGCTGTGGGTGGACCTGAGCATCTACCAGAGCGATCTGCCGTACGTGAAGAAGGGACAGAAGGTGTTCATCTCCGCCGGTCCGGACGTTCCCGAGGCGGATGGCACCATCACCTTCCTCGCCCCCGTGATCGGAGAGGACACGCGCACGGTCTGCGCTCGCGTCGTGCTGCCTAACCCCAACGGACGTTGGCGGCCGGGGCTTTACGTCACCGCGGGCATATCAACCGACCAGCAGACCATATCCGTGCTGATCCCGACCGAAGCAGTCCAAGCGATTGATGACGAGTCGGTCGTGTTCGTTCCGACGGAGGAAGGGTTCGAGCCGCTGCTGGTGTCGGTCGGCCGATCGAACTCGACGCATGCTGAAATAACCGCCGGCCTCTCCCCGGGCGACCGCTACGTTCTCCACGGCGCCTTCGCGCTGAAGGCCGAGATCATCACCAGCGGGTTGGGCTCGCACGCCGGGCACGGGCACTGATAAAGGACAAAGGATGACTGACCGTCTGATCGACTTGTCGCT
>CAZDTB010000170.1:0-9055 GCA_964508075.1 uncultured Planctomycetales bacterium | reverse complement strand
CTCGTCCATGACGATCATGCCGCCGGAACCCATGATCGAGCCTGCCTCGGCCAGGCTCTCGTAGTCGATGGGCAGATCAAACATCCTGGCGGGAATACAGCCGCCGGATGGCCCGCCGGTCTGAACCGCCTTGATCTTCGCCTTGCCCGGTGGCCCGCCACCGATGTCGTAGACGACCTCTCCTATGGTGGTGCCCATCGGCACCTCGACCAGACCTGTGTTCTTTATCTTTCCCACCAGGCTGAAGATCTTGCAGCCGGAGTTGCCCTTGGTCCCGATCTTCGCGAACTCCCCCGCTCCGAGCCTGAAGATGAGTGGAATATTGGCCCAGGTTTCGACGTTGTTGATGGCGGTCGGCTTGCCGTCGATGCCCTTTTGCACCGGGAAGGGCGGGCGTTGGCGCGGCTCGCCCATCTTGCCCTCGATGGATCGAATCAGCGCAGTTTCCTCGCCGCACACGAAGGCCCCGGCGCCCCTCACGAGCTTGATGTCAAATGACAGTCCGGTTCCCAGAATGTCTTTGCCCAGAAGGCCAAGTTCGTGACACTGCCGCAGCGCGATGGTCAGGTGCTTGATGGCCAGCGGGTACTCGTTGCGGACATAGACCACACCCTCCGTAGCCCCGGTCCCATAGGCGCCGATGATCATTCCCTCGATGATGCTGTGCGGGTTGCCTTCGAGGATGCTGCGGTCCATGAAGGCCCCCGGGTCGCCCTCGTCGGCGTTGCACACCAGGAACTTGCCCTGCCCGTTGCGCTGGTTGGCCAGGAGTTCCCATTTCAATCCGGTGGGAAAACCGGCCCCGCCGCGACCCCGCAGCTCCGAGCGCTTGACCTCATGCACGACCCAGTTCGGACTCTCCCTGGACAACACGTCTTCTAGAGCCTGGTAACCTCCTTGACTGATGTAGTTATGGATCCTGATCGGGTCGACCTTCTGGTTCATCTTCAGCAGGGCGCGCTGCTGATTCTTGAAAAACGGGATGTCGTCGCATCTGTAGAACTTCTCACCGGTTACCGGGTCCCGATACAGCAAATCTTCCACGTAGTCTCCCGCGAGGACGGCTTCAATGATCCGCGGGACATCACGAATGCCCACTCTGGCGTAGAATGCATTCTGCGGCTCGGTAAGAATGAATGGGCCCATCTCGCAGAACCCGTGACATCCCGTAATCCGCAGCGACAGCCTCTCGATCAAGCCCTTATCAATCAGGTATTTCTTGGCGGCCCGAAGAATGTCGTTTGAGCCACTTGCCTGGCAGGCGGTACCAGCACAAACAACTATGCGTGGCTTGCCTTCATCAGTGTCGCCTACGACCATACTTCGCAGGTCTCTTAGTTCATCTATCGAGGACAGCCTTGGCATCTCGCTACCCTTGTTGAACAACTCCCTCTAAACGCCTGGGCCCAAACAACATTCAGAAACCACCGCCGTCGAGGTCCAGCATGTGCCCCTTGCAGCCGCGCCGTGAGCAAATCTGGACGATGCCTCCCGCGCGCACGATCATGGAGACCATTGGCGCGCGACACAATGGACATTGCGATGCGCTTTTGAGCGCCGCATGGCAGTGCGGGCAAAAGAAATCCACGACGGTGTCCGTGCGGATTCCGTACTCCGATTCGACCGTGAAGCTGCCATAAAGGGCAGACAACCTGAGCCAGCCGTGCTCCCCCTCGGAAGACGCCGTCACGCGGATGGACGGGGAACCGTCGATGGGATGATCGGGATCCATCAGGCTGTGGTTACACCGCGAGCAACTCACCGTGAGAATGAAATCGCGCAGGTCGGCTTTCACTTCGGCTTCGTCAAGCCCGGCGAGAGTCTTCTCGATGAGGGGCTTGACTCGCGTTGATCTAACGTTGGAGAAGTAGTGACCGTCCACGACGACGACTGGTCCGAGCGCGCACGCGCCCAGGCAGTTCACCGTCTCCAGCGTGAACTCCTTGTCGGGCGTCGTTTCACCGGCCCGGATCTTCAGTTGCCGGGTGAACTCCTCCTCAATCCGTGGCGCTCCCCGCACGTGACAAGCAGTGCCCTTGCAGACCAGGCAGAGGTGTTTGCCGCGGGGTTTCAGGCTGAAGGACTTGTAGAAGGTGGCCACGGCGTAGAGATCAACCGGAGATCGGCCGGTCGCGTCGGCCACCACCTTCAGCGCTTCGGCGGGCAAGTAGCTGTACTTCGCCTGAATGTCCTCGAAGATGGAAATAAGCCCGCCGCGCTCGCCCTCGTGCTTGTCGATAATGCTCAGGATCTCGTCCGTCTTCATCTTTCGTTTTCCATGCCAAGACGTGCCATTCTCGCCACGCCGCGCCCGTCGCGGGCCGTCCGTCGGGCTACTCGTAATCCTCGCAGTGCCAAACACCCCCCGTCGGCCTCGGGTGCGTGCACGTCGTCCGATGTCGGCAGTTCATGCACAACCCCGAGTACTTGTCGCTCTCCTCTTCTGCCGCGCGCAGCGCCGACGACGAGTCGGCGGGCGGTGTTGCTTTGTCGCCGGTGATTCGCTCGCCGGACGGCGCGTGGCCGTCAAACAGCTCGCAGAATAGCGCCGGCCCCCTTCTGGCTCGATGGAAACAGGTTGGAGCGTTGTTGCACGTCATACAGAGACCACCAGTCCCGTTGATCGTTTGCATGGCGTCGATCTCCTTCGTGTGTTGGGCAGAGCGCGGGACCGCTCGCGCGGGCATACGACCACGCCGTCAACCGATTCATCCACAACCGTCTTGTACAACCGGCGTGCCAGTACCGGGATTCGGGTTGGTAAGGTGTTCAGACCGAGGGCGAGACGTGGACCGGTAACGAGATAAGTCGTGCACATGCAGTGGGATACGTTCGTCGCCAGCGACGCCCGACCAGCGAGCGCGCGGGCCAAGCTGGCCCCTGAAGACGGAGTCCAATGCTGGGGAGAGTTGAACCACCGGGGCGAATCGCCCCGGCGGCGGTGATTCAGGCCGACTCGGAGGCCAGACTCTTCAGCTTCTCGCGCAGCGTCTTGCGGTCGATGCCGAGTATCTCCGCCGCGCGCGTCTTGTTGCCGGCGACGCTGGCCAGCACGTTGCGGATGTGTTCGGCCTCCACCTCGGCCAGGGTTCGATCCGGACCCGCTCCCCGGCCCAGGGAGACCTTGCAAACGTTCACACTGCACGCGAACCTACGCCGGCATGAGACGCTTGCTCACCGCAACACACCAACTCACAAGGGCGGTTGTGGCACGGCCCGAGGGGCTGTTGGCCGTCACGTTCGGCGTGCTGATCATCGCGGGCTGGATTCTCCTGGCCCTCCCAGTTGCCCACGTCAGCGGCAGCGTGAGTCCGCTCGATGCGCTGTTCACGGCGACCTCCGCCGTGTGTGTGACGGGCTTGGTGGTCGTCGACACCGGCAACGATTTCACGCTTTTTGGCCAAGTTGTGATCCTGGTCCTGATCCAACTGGGGGGGCTCGGCATCATGACCTTCGCCGCCCTCGGCGCCCAGATGCTGCGCTTGCGGATCTCGTTCCGTTCCCAAGCCGTCTTGGCCGATGTCTTCTACCAGCGTGAGGCGGCACAGGCCCTGAGGGAGAACCTGAAGCAGGTTGTCGCCCTGACATCCGTGCTTGAGCTCATGGGGGCGTGGCTGCTGTACCTGGACCTTCGTCAGGCTCCCGGCGTGCATCCGCCGCTCTTTTCGGCGGTGTTCCACGCCGTCTCGGCGTTCTGCAACGCCGGATTCGCCTTAAACCCCGACAGCCTCACGCTCTACCGCTCGCATATGCTGACCGTGTTTGCCGTCATGCTGCTCATCATCGTGGGAGGACTGGGCCACACGGCGGTGTTGGAAGCTCTACAGCGGGTCGGCAGACGCTTGTTGGGCCGCAGCAATTGGCCGGTCCGCTGGAGCTTGAACTTGCGCGTGGTCCTTGCCACTTCGGCAGCTCTGATTGTCGTCGGCACAGCCGGCCTCCTGCTCTTTGGCCTAGGCGAAGACGAGCAAGGCTGGCCGCAAGCCCTGTCGAACGCCGTCTTCCAATCGGTCACGGCGCGGACCGCCGGCTTCAACACAGTCGAGATCGGCGGATTGCCGACGGCGTCGCTGCTCGTGCTGGTCGGCCTGATGTTCATAGGCGGTTCACCCGGTTCGTGTGCCGGCGGGGTCAAGACGACTTCGTTGGCCATCTGGCTTGGCTATTTCCGTTCCAAACTGGGCGCGGCGAAAGACGTCACGCTGTTCGGCAGGCGTTTGCCTGAGCATTTGGTCAGCCGAGCCGTGGTGGTCGTGGGACTGTCGCTCATCTGGAACGCGGTGGGTTGTGTGATCCTCTCGGTCACGGAGTCGCGTGACAACGGCGTCTTGTTCCAGAGCTTGCTATTCGAGCAGGTGTCGGCCTTTGCGACGGTCGGCCTGTCGACCGGCATCACAGCCGGCCTGTCAACGGCCGGCAAGCTCTGGATCATCGCCACGATGTTCGTCGGTCGGCTCGGCCCGCTGACCGTGGCCCTGACGGTGATCCCGGCGACAAAGGCAGGCATCCGGTATCCCGAGGAACACCTGATGATCGGTTAAGGTGGTGCAATATGAAACAGATGGTTGTGATTGGCCTGGGACAGTTCGGGGCGCACCTGGCGAGGCAATTGACCAAGCAGTCCTGCGAAGTGCTGGCCGTGGATCGTTACGAATCACGCGTGGCCGAGCTCCGTGACGACGTTCACCGGGCGCTGATCGCGGACGCCAGGAGCATGGAGGCGCTGGAGTCGGCCGTCACGGCAGCAGCCGACGAGGTCGCGGTGTGCCTCGGCGATCACCTGGAAGCGAGCGTCTTGTGCACGCTGCACTTGGGCGAGATGGGCGTGAAGAAGATCCTGGCTACGGCGGTCAACCGGGACCACGCCAATATACTGAAGCGCGTCGGCGCCCACGAGGTGATCTTCCCCGATCTGGAAACGGCCGAGCGCACCGCCCGCCGCATGGCCAATCCGCACATGCTGGACTACTTTCCCTTTGCCGAAGAATATCGGATTATGGAAGTGGCCACGCCCAAGCAGCTAGCGAGCAAGCCCCTGGCCGGATCCGGCTTGCGCAAGACGTACCGGCTCTTTGCTCTGGCGATCAAGAGCGCCGAGACCGGGGAATACCACTTCATGCCTGAGGGCGGTCATGTGCTTCGGGAAGGCGATGTCCTCATCGTCCTGGGGCGCGAAATGGACTTGGCCCGCTTCTCGGCCTTGGATTAGTGACCTGGAATACGTCCCGGACGCACGTTTTCGTTCTATGTCGCTCTCCTCAAAGCCGACATCCTTCCGAGCATCGTCAAGCGCGTTATTCCTGCCCGGATGACAACTCAGGCCCGCTTCGGCTCGTAGAGCTTGAGCTTCTCGCGCAGCGTCTTGCGGTCTATGCCGAGTATCTCCGCCGCGCGCGTCTTGTTGCCGTCCATGCTGGCCAGCACGTTGCGGATATGCTCCGCTTCGACCTCGGCCAGGGTGCGATCCAGGCCCGCTCCCCGGCCTAGGGAGAAGCGCATCGTCGAAGGCAGGTCGGGGATCTCAATCACATCCGCCTCGGTCATGACAACCAGGCGCTGAATAAGATTCTCCAGCTCGCGCACGTTCCCCGGCCAGTGGTAGTTCCTCAGAACCTGCAAGGCCTCATCGGAGAACCGGGGCGCCGGGCGGCCCAGCTCTTCGGCAAACTTGGTAGCGAAGTGGGAAGCGATCAGCAGAACGTCGTCCTCTCGCTCGCGCAGCGGGGGCATGGAGATTGTGAGCACGTGGAGACGGAAGAACAGGTCCTCGCGGAAGACCCGGTTCTTGACCAGCGTGGCCAGGTCCTTGTTGGTCGCCGCTAGAACCCTCGCGTCGACCTCCCGAGGCCGCGACGATCCGACCATATAGATGTCGCCGTCCTGAAGCACACGCAGCAGCTTGGCCTGCATGGCAAGGCTCGTATCGCTGATCTCGTCGAGGAAGATCGTCCCGCCGTCGGCGGTCTGAAAGAAGCCCGCGCGGGACTCACTGGCTCCCGTGAAGGCCCCCTTGACGTGCCCAAACAGCTCGCTCTCCAACAGGTTCTCCGGAATGGACCCGCAGTTCACCGGCACAAACGGAGCCGATGCCCGTGAGCTGTTGTAGTGAATCGCCCGCGCCGCCAGCTCTTTACCCGTGCCGCTTTCGCCGGAGATCAAGACCGTGGCCCGCACTGAGGCGGCCTTGCCGAGCGCCTGAAACACCCTGCGCATCGCCTTGGACTCGCCGATTAGGCCGGCCAAAGATGCGGGCGGTTGAGCCGGCGCGCTCTGCGCATTTCGGCGAGCCTGCAAGATGTCCAGAACGCTCCGTACAACCGAAAGTAGTTCTTCATCGGTGAAGGGCTTGGTGAGGTACTCCTGGGACCCGGCCTTGACGGCCGTCACCGCTCCCTCGATCGTGGGGTAGCCGGTGATCATCATGACTTCGGTGTCTTTGAAGTTCTCGCGAACGTGCTGAACCAGGTCCAACCCGCTGACCTTGGGCATCTTCAGATCGGTGATGACCAGATCGACCGGCGTGCCGTCCAGAATCCGGATGGCCTCCACCGCACCGGGAGCCGTGAAGACCTGATACCCGCTGGCGGTCAGGTTGCGCTCGATCAGTTCCAGGGCATCGGGCGCGTCATCGACGACCAGGATGCGTTCCTTCTCAGCCGCGGGTGTCATTTTGAGCAGCCTCCTGAGTTTCTTCCGGCCCGCTGAAGGGCAAGCAGATCTCAAACCGCGCCCCTTGACCGACCTGGCTCTCAACGTCAATCGAGCCGCCGTGCGAGGTCACGATCCCGTGCACCACCGCCAGGCCAAGCCCGGTACCCTCGTCCACGTCTTTCGTGGTAAAGAACGGCAGGAATACGTTGTCGAGGGTCTCTTCGCTCATGCCGATGCCGGTGTCCTTCACGCCGAGCAATACGGAGGAACCGCTCGACCGCGTACTTACCGTCAGCGTACCCCCGTGGGGCATCGCCTGTACGGCGTTGACGACCAGGTTAACCAGAACCTGCTTGAGTTGGGCCGGATCGGCAGTGATCTCAGGGATACCGGGGGCAAGCTCACGAACGACTTCGATATCTTTCTTCGCACACTGGGCTTCCAGGAAATAGAGCGCGTCTTCAACCACCTGGGTCAGATCCACACGGGCGCTCTTGGGCGGCATCTGTCGGGCAAAAACCATCAACTTCTTGATCACCTCCCGCGCGTATAGCGACGCGGTAACGATCTTCTCGATGTCCTGCTCCGCCGGGCTTGGCAGTTCGGGGCACTTCTTGGCGAGCTGAGCAAAGCCGAGAATACTGCCCAGCGGCTCGTTCAATTCGTGGGCTACACCCGCGGCCAACTGCCCGATCGTGGCCAGGCGATCCGCGTGAATGAGCTGATGTTGAAGCGTGGCCTTCTCCTCCTCGGCCTCCTTCCGCTCGACAATCAGAGCCACCTCTCTGGCTACAGCGTCGATCAGTTTCTTCTCTTCCTTGAGAAACACGCCAGCCGCCAACTCCGGCCGGTCCTCCAGATAAACGACCTCCACGACGCCTCGGCGCTGCCCGTCGATGACGATATCCGCCGTCTGCCGGTGCCTGCTTCGCCGAAAACCGGGCGTCACGTATGAATGCTCGTCCAGCACGATCCTGGCCGCGGCGTTCTCCGGATACTGCCAGCCGAGAGGAAGAAGCCGCACGATGCGGTGCAGAATCTCCGCCAGTGAGATCCCGGGCTGTTCGACGACTTGGGCGATGCCGTACAGGCACGTCAGCTCCTTGATCCGTTCACGCAACGCCGCCTGTGCCTGCCAGTCCGCCAGCGCCAGCCCGAGCGCTTGCGCGACCTCTTCGCAAAACTCGACTTCCTCTTCGCTAAAGCAGTTGGGCTGCTCGCTCTTGAGGTGCAAAAGCCCGATGGTATCCTCGTCCACGAAGAACCGCGTCAACGCGAGCGATCGGTAGTGCCCGCCGAGACAGAAGCTCTCGGCGGCCCTCCGCGGATCGGTCCCCTGGTTCAGTGCCAACGGCTCCCAGGTGTCGCCGGTCCAGAAGCTCCCGTTGCTGGTGAAGAAAGGCAGCGCCGCATCAAAGCGCTGACAGGCGACGTCGGCGCACAATCGCTCCAAGTCCGTGGGGCGGCGAAACGCAGGAATCACCCGCCCGCCTTCGCGGGCCGTCCAACGCACCAGTTCAAGCCGGGCAACCTTCTGCGGCCGCCGCGTGGCCTCCCAGCGATAATGCAGGTCGCCCTCATTGAGCCGCACCTCGACCGCGTCGCAGTCGCAGAACTCCATCAGCACGCTGGAGACTTCACGCAGGAAGTCCATTCGGGTCAGGCCGCGGTTGACACAACGCAAGATCGCCTGTGAGAGCTGGGCACCCTCCTCGATCCGCATACCGCGGCGCCTGCCGGAGCCGGTTGCGTCTGAGCGACTCTTTTTCGCGTGTGCGCCCGCCATGCTGGACCTCCATGCCCATCATAAAGCGCCCCACGCCGATCTTCCACGTTCGGCTGACTTCCCGCAACTCTTGCAGCCCTGCCTTCGACCAGTCAGGCCCGAGGTATGGCACTGCCCGGAGCTGCACAGCACACACAACAATACCGCCGTACCCCACAGTAGGCGGCTGCCGAGAAGAACCGGCCAGCCGGATCGACGTCGCGGTCGCCATCGGCGGCGGTGGCGCGCTGCCCCATCAGCATGCCCGGTCGGACGCCGTTGGCGCCACTGATCACGCCGGGCACTTCGGGGTCGCACGGCTCTGTGGCGAGCGTGAGTTGCCCGGGATGGTCCGGGTCAATGACGGCGACCATTCCGGGCTTCGGTGGACCTTCCGGCGTAGAGGTATCGAACTGCTCGGATAGGTCGCTGCCGCCCGTGATCTCGAGAACATCCGTGATGACGCGGCTGATGTTGGTGTTCCTGGCACGGCAGGGGCACGCGCACTTGCGCGTGGTTGTCTCCGATGATCAAGGAGCAGTCTTGCCCCCCCGCGTGAACAGGTCGTAGAGAATCGGCAAGACCAGCAGCGTCAGCACGCCGGAGACCAGGATTCCGCCGGCTGAGGCGATGCCGATG
>CAZDTB010000169.1:0-9086 GCA_964508075.1 uncultured Planctomycetales bacterium | reverse complement strand
GCCCAGCTCGACAACCGACGGACCGAGCTCGAGGCGGAGACCGAGACGCTCAACGGCTGCAAGGCGAACCTCGATGAACGCGAAGCCCAGCTCGACAACCGACGGGCCGAGCTCGACGCGGAGACCGAGACGCTCAACGGCTACAAGGCAAACCTCGACGAGCGCGAAGCCCTACTGGACAGCCGACAGACCGCAATCGACACCGATACCGACACGCTCAACGCCCGCGAGGCCGCCCTCGCTGACCGTGAAGCCGAGCTCGACACCCAATGGACCGAGCTCGACGTGGAAGCCGAGATGCTCAGCACCCGCCAGGGCGATCTCGACCACCGCGAGGCCCAGCTCGACACCCGACGGACCGAGCTCGATGTGGAGGCCAAAATGCTCGGCACCCGCGCTGAGGAACTCAGCGAGCGTCAGGCCGCGATCGACAAGCGGCATGCAGCGCTCGAGACCGCGATGGCCAGAGTGACGAAGCTGCGCCGCCGACTGCACAGCCGCTGGGTGCAACTCGACCGGGATCGCCGTGAACTCGACGCGCGTGTCAGCGAGTTACGGGCGTGTGTGCAAGGCTACTTCGGAGACTTGGCCTCAAACCAGCCGCAAACCAGGTCCCATCGTGCAGAGACGACCATCAGGCTACCGTTCTCCCCCCCGCCCTCGGCGACAACGCCGGGGCCACCCGCTCCGGCCGATCCACTTAGAGAATCCGAAGCGGTCACGCCCGGAGGCTCGGGTTGACTCAAACCGCCCAAGCAGGGCGACGCCGAGAGAGACCACCCCTTTCCATCACCAACCGCAGACACGATTGCAGCCTGCGCCCAGTGACCTGCGCCCTCCGGGAAGCGCTGGCGACGACTCGCGTCGGCTGACACAGGCCAAGTCACACCACGAGGGCGTTGTGTCGCGGAGAGACACCGGCTGACAAGCCGCCAGTGACACGCGGCACTCGCCGGACAGGCCGCCCGCGGCGTGCCAGGCGTATGGCTATTGCCGCGCCAGGGTCCCGCTACAGTCGTAGTCCACCGTCCCGTAGCCGACCCAGTCGTCGGCGGCGGTGAACACGCCTTCGTACCCGGTGTAGGCGTCATACGTCAGACTTCCGCCGGCGACCTGCGTGTCGAGCGTGTGTGTGCCCGCGGCGACGATCGAGCAGTTGTTGTCGCCGATCCAGACGAAGTCGATCGCGAGCTCGACATGGGCCGCTTGGGGGCCATACGTGGCGGCGATGACGTGGATCGTCACGACATACTCGAGCGCCCCGGAGTCAAACGTGAATGTCTCGGTCTGCCCGACGAAACGCGCCGTAGTCTGAAACCTGTCGGTGTGACCGTCGCCGATGAACGGATGCACGGGGATGCTCGCGGGAACCCCCTGGTCGCTGAACCCGATGGTCTCGACGTACGTCAAGTCCTCCGTGATCTCGCCGTAGTACTCCTCGTCATCCCGGAGGCTCTCGCGGTACGCGCACTGGACGGTGCCTACATAGAGGCCTCCGCTCGTGTCTCCCGGGGGCTCGTCGGGTGGATCATCGCCCGAGCCGTCCGAGCCTCCGGAGCCGTCGGAACCGCCGGAGCCGCCCGTGCCGCCGGAACCGCTTCCCCCTCCGCCTCCGTTTCCGCCGCCGTCCCAGCCCCCGCCGTAGGGCGGGCCGTAGGTCCGCACGTACGTGTCCCCAACATCCATGTTCGGGTTGACGGAAATCGTCGTGCAGCCATACGACCAGGCCAGCTCCACACCACCGTTGCCGGATGCGACATCCGTCGCCACATCTTCGAGTGTGATCGGGTGCTCGGTCGCGGCATCCTCGCCCGCACCATCACCGGGCGGATCGGCCGGACCGAGCTCGGCCGACGGTGCGGCATTCCACAGCAGTCCCTCCGCGGACGGACAGCCGCCCAGTCCGGCCGCCAGAAACAACAGCGCAGCAGTCGCTGCGAGGATTCTGAAGCTCGCCATCATGAAACTCCCCTTTCTGGTGCGCCCGGTAGAGTTGTCCCGCAGGGCCGCATTGCGGGTCCCGCCTGATGAAAGAAGTGGCGGGAATCGAGGACACGCTGTCCCCTTGTTGGCAATTCTACGGTGCCCGGCAACCTCCTGGATGTACCGCAAGGGTGACCGCGCGGCGCGCCGGGAGCCCTCGCAACCGCTCCCAAAACCCGATTTGGCGCCGAAAATGAAGATCGGCGCCGGCCGCGATCCCGCGAACCAGACGCCGATCCTGCTGCACCAAGCCGATTCGGCACGCGTCCCCCCGGGGTGCGTGATCTTCTTGCCCCTAATCGGGCGTCAGCGTACCGTCGCAACTGACGTCCCAGGTCGTATCAATGCTGCCGTAGAACCAGGCTACCTCATACGCCGTCGTGGACGAGTACTCCAGTTGCCCGTCCTCGAGGCTGTACTGGACCACCTGCACGCCGGTGCCGTCCTGATCCAGGGCGTCGTTATCGCCGTCGCCGACGTGGATGAGGTCCAAGACAACGCGGGCGGTGGTCTCGCCGTACGTCGCCAACACCACGGTGACGGTCAGCGTGTAGTTCAATCCACCCGCCGACGCGTTGAGCGTTACGGTATCACCGACCTGGTTGACTTCTGCGACAAAGTCGATTCCGCCTTCGGTCTGTAGATACCCCGGGACAACGAAGGCGGTGGGTATGCCGTCGGCACCGAAGGTGATGGTTTGATCGGTGGTCCATTCCACCTCCGGCCCGGGCGTGCCGCCCAGCGATTCCTGCCCCACGCGAGCCCACTGGCCGCTATAGGTTCCGGTGAAGACGGGGGGGTTGTCGCCGCCGGAATCGCCGTCGCCGCTGGAAGGGTCGTCGCCGGTGGAATCGTCGTCGCCGCCGGAATCACCGTCGGCCACGCCATCCGCCGAACCGGTCGCCGAGCCGCCGGAGGCGCCTCCGCTGTCCTGGCCGCCGTCGGTCGCGTCGCTACTTGAATCCGCGGGCGCGGCGTCCCCCGGCGAGCCGACGCCGTCGTCCACGCTCGTCGTTGTTGGGCACCCCCCGACCGCCGCCCAAGAAAAGAACAGGAGAAGCAGCAGGCTGGCAGACTTCGCGCTCATGTGTTATCGCTCCCTGGTTCCCACCGGGGTCTTCGCGGGCGGCGGCCTGATCGGCTCAGGCAGAGTTGCCGATAAGAGCACCCGATCCGCCGCCGGCTTTCCCATCCGGCACGTCCCGCCAACTGCCGGTGCTCCATGATTATCATACGTCTGATGGTGCGGCAACTTCCACCATGAAAGCGTCTGGCTGGAAAGAAAACGCCGGTGGCAAGAAGTCGGTCAGCCCCACGACCAGGCGAAGCGGTGCTTGAAGTGGTGGTAGTACAGCCCGATCACGCGCATGGTGACGATGTTGGCGTAGACCTTGAGCACCATGAAGGCGGCCCCAATGCCGAGCGCGGCGCCGATCAGCCCGGCCCCTTCCGTGCCCTCGGCTGCGGCTGCCAGAGCTACGGCGGTGAGCAGCGCCGGGCCGACCACCCCGGCGTACGCCAGGATTACGACCAGCACATATGCTGGAAAGGACTTGATGATCGTCAGCAACATTAGATCGAAGCGCACCAGCCCCGGGATACCACCGACCGCGACGACCAGCAGCATCATTGGCCAGAGCGTCATCGCCAACAGGAGAATCGCCCCGAGCAACGGTCCGCCACCCTGGTCGGCGTCGAACGCCGAGGCGAAGTCGCCTCTGAGCGCCGTTCCGAAATGACCGAGTGCTTGCCAGACATCCATCTGATTGAACACGACCAAGTAGCCCAGGCCGATCGCAAACGGCACGAGCGCCATCACCCAGCTTGCGAAGTATTTGAGCAGCGGCAAGATGATGCCTTCCATCCAATCTCCGGTGGCCAGGTCGGGCAGGCCGGTCTCCCCGGCGGAGGCTCCGAGTACCACATTCAACTGGAAGGCCATGTACCAGCCGACCACGATGAGCACCAGAAACAACCCGATACACGGCACTACGGCGAGCGGCAATTGCAGAAAGACGATGAAGACCACGATCGCGAACGTGAACAGATCGCCGCCATGGGTGAAGAACAGCAGCGATCTGCCGACGTCGCGGAGATAGGTTCCGAATCCGGTTGCCGGCGGCGCTTGCGCCGGCGCCAAGCCCGTGGGGGCCAGCCCGGCTCCCGGAGGCGGAATTGGAGGCACGGCAGCCGTTGCCGGTGGCGGAGGGGCCGCAGCCGCACTACGTTCCTGGGCCTCGCCCTGGGCGAGCGCGCCGAGCAAATCGTCTTCGAGCTCGTCTGCTGGCGCGGCCAGCGTGAACGGCTCGCCGCATTTCTTGCACTTGCCGCGCTTGCCGAGCAATTTGTCGGCGACTCGGTAGCGGGTCCTGCAGTTGGGACATTGTACGACTGCCATGGCACACCTCTGTCCTGGTCAGTCCGAGAGTCGCACATCTCGCATGACGCCAAACACGCGCCAGGGTGCCCCGGATTCTGCGCGGAATCAAGGCTCCGCGCAGGCTGAAGCCTGCGGCTCCTCATATGGCGGAGTCGTGAATGCTCATTCGAGCAGGATAACCGCTAGGGTGGAAGAATGTATGGCTGGCGCCACGGCCCGGCCCGTCTCAATCGCCAGTTTTGCCTTTGGCCGGTTCGCCCCCGCCGGCCGGTTTGGGCCTGGGAACGCCTTCCCCGACGTTCGGTTGTCTCTTGCCCCGCTCGGCGCGTCCGGGTGGCGGGCTCTGCCTGGGTCTCGCAAGTGCGGCGTGATTCTCGGCCATGGCGGTGCCGACCGTGGGCAGTCTCGCGAGCATCTGCTCATCCGCGTGCATGACGACGCGTTGCCCGCTCTCCAGGCCCTCGACAATCTGCACCATGCTGGTGTTTGAACGTCCCAGCGTCACCTTGACCGGTTCGACGCCTCCGCCCGAGCGCGCGAAAACATAGCTGTCAGCTCCGCGGGTGAACGCGCACTGCACCGGGACGGCCAGGGTGTCCTCGATCGTGTCGATCAGGATCTTGACTTCGGCGCTGTCGCCGGGCGAGAGCGGGGCGTCGGTCGGGTCGAGCAGAATCTCGGCGCCGTGCTCTTTCAGGTCGGGGTTGAGCCAGCGGTTTTCCGAGTCGGCGAACTTGTCGATCTTGCCGATCGTGCCGGTGAACGACTCGCCCGGCACCGCCGGCACCGTCACCAGGCAGGGCAGACCCTCCCGGAGCAGATGGCGGTCGGCTTCGTGGATGCGGGTGGTAACCAGCATCTGGCTGGTGTCGGGCAGGACCACCAGAGTCTGCCCCTCGTAGACTCTCTCGCCCGCCGCGACCCGGTCGCCCGAACCCCATCGGTGCCGGTCGCCAACGGGATACTGCACGACGCCGTCGGTGGGCGCGTACATCTTGCAGCGTTCGATCTGCTTCTCGATTTTTGCCAGGCCCTCGCGGCTGTTCTCCAACTGGGCGGTGTACTGACGCACGCGGGCCACTGATTTGTCCTCGCGCGACTTGGCCCGTTTTCGCTCGTCCTGCAGGGCCGACCGGGCGCAATCGACCGCCGAGGTCCGCTGCATCTCGACCTTCGGCTTCTCGTAGTTCAGCAGAATCTCTTTGGAAAGCTGGTGCCGCTCGAGCTGCATCCTGGCGACCTTGAGGGCGAACTCGTGATCCTCGATCTCCTTTGGAGTCACCCAGCCCTTGGCCGCCAGTTCCCGGTTCTCATCGAGATCGGTCTCCTTGCGCTTGATCTCCATTTCGGTCTGCTCGATCTGGAGGTCGATCGCCTTGAGCTGCCCCACGAAATCCCCCTTGAGGTATTTCTCCAAATCGAGCTCGGCAACCTTGAGATTGATCTCGGCCGCTTGGATGTTGGCAGCGTTCTGGTTGCGCTGGATCTCGAGCTCCGCGACGGCCGCCTCGTAATCGGCCTGAATTCGGTCAACCTCCATCTGCTTGGACCGTCGCCGCTCCTCGAGCGCGTCGGAAGCGAGCTCGACCAACAGATCACCCTTCTTGACCCGCGTGCTCTCCTCCACCACGTACAAGATCGTGCTTTGACCCTCGACCTCGCATTTGATCTCGGCCGACTTGCACGGCTTCAGCTCCCCGTCCTCGGTCAAGGTGATCTGCAACGTCGTCGGCTCGACCACGTGGTACGCCCCGGAAAGCTCCTCGCGCCCCATCAAACGCTCGACCCAACTGACCGCGGCCGACCGCAGACCCAGCGTCAAGCCAACAATCACCACCACGATCGCGGCCAGGACCCACCAACGCCGGACGGTCCACTTGGGTACTGCCTGACGACCGGGGTAGGAAGCCGGCAGGGCGGTGGTCGAGATTGAATCACTCGCGGTTTGCATGTCAGGTCACCGTTGCAGGGGTCCAAGCGACGCGCATCACTTCCGCCCGGTCTCCATCCGCGACGGGCGCTCCCGGGAGCGCGCGCTCAATCCATGCCCCCCGTAATCCTTTATTATAGTCCAAGCACGCCCCTGCGCCCCCTCAATAATCCCTGAGCCCGGCAACTTCCTATTCGGCCAACCACTCTCTCAGACGCTCAGAATTGCGCAGCAGCCAATGCACTTTCCGCCGAACCGTCTGAAGAACCCCGAAACCCGGAATCTGCCCGAGCGACCCGGTCGTTGCTACCGGAACCACGCACTCGGCGATCAGCGACTCGATCATCAGGTGCGGGATCGACCGGCGCTGGCTCCGATCGAGCCGGACTCGGGTGGCGTAGCCCATCAGGAAGCGTCTCATGCGGGCCTGGTCGAAGAACTCGGGCCACTGGTCGGGATCCTCGCCCCCCCACAGAATCGAGAACTGCAACATCCCGTTGGCGACGTCGACCACGGTCGGGCTGCGGCGGACCGCGTCGAAATCGAGCACGACGGCCACCTGGTTCCCGCGGAACGCCATATTCCCAGGATGCCAGTCGCCGTGAATGATCCACCCCTCCCACTGCCCAAACCCCAGGCGGTTGACCGCCTCGGCGGCCTCATCGTATCGCTCGTGGAGCTCCTGCGTCAGTGCGAGCAGCTCCGCCTCATGACCACTGACCGAATCGTGACTTGAGATGGTTGTCGGAATCGAGTTCAACCCGGTGCGGACGGCGAGCGAGTCGTGGTACCCACCCGCCGGCGGCTGCCAGGCCGCCTGAAAGTCCGCCACCGCCCGGTGAAAACGGGCCAGCGACTTCCCCGCGTGCGCCGTCTGCTCCAACGAGGCGTCGTAATGCTCGCCAGCCACGTATTCGAACAGCTCGTAGACCCGTCCCTCGTGGATCAGCATCGACTCCCCCGTGTCGCGCGTGTACAACAATTCCGGAACCGGAAAGCCCTTTTGCCGCAGGTGCCACAACAAGGTGTGGGCAAACGTGACCCGGGCGGGCTTGTCGCGACCGTGTGCCCGACGCTTGAGCAGGTAGTGGCCGTCCGCCGTCCGCAGGCGGAGCTTTGGCGAGCGGCGGGACCCGCGGGCGAACTCCTTGGCGCTTTCGATCACACCCAAGTCGTAGTGGCTCAGCACCACCGCCAGCTCGCTTGGAGAGAAGCGTTCGCGTTCGGCATCCATGGCAGGCCGCTGCACGAGCGTAGCGTCGGCGAGGGTCTCAGGTTCGACCAGGGACAGTCTCGCGCCCGGCGATTCAGTCACGTAGCAGCAGGTCGACGAAACCCTCGAGGTCGAGCGCGTCGACCACCCCGTCCCCGTTGACGTCGCACCGCTGAATTCGATCGAGCTCGGGATAGGCCTCGGCGTAGCCCAGCGGATCGACGAGCGCCGCCACGAACAGGTCAACGTCGTACTTGTCGAGCAGGTCGTCGCCGTTCACGTCACCGAGCAAGACATACTCGGCGAGCAGCACATCGTCACCCGCGACGCGGTGCTCCAGGAGGTTGTCGCCGCCCGGCACGTTCTCGCCGTTGACGACCCAGCCGACAAAGACCATCCGCTCGGTTCGCGGTGGTGCCAGCAGCGTCAGCCATTCACCCGTCAGGCTCGGGTACTCCGTCGCCGCCTGCACGTGCGTGAAGAGCAGCTCCGGCTCGGTGCCCAGCGCGATTCGAACTCCCGCCAGCGGCGCCGAGACGATCGCGACCGATATCTCGTTGCGACCTGATACCCACGGTCGGTAATGCGCCACCGCTTCGATCTCCTCGGTCATCTCGAGCGTGAGCACACGCTGCCGCTGCCAGCCGGCGCCGCCCTCCACCGACCAGTGGCTGAACACCCACTCGTCGACCGTTGGCGGCGGAACCAGGTGCACGCGTGCGCCCACCGGAAACCGGCGTGTAGACGGGACGCTGAAGTCCTGCCCGTCAGAGCGACCCGCCAGCACCAGCTCGACGTGGGCGTCGCGTGGCGGATGCAGGCGCACCGTCAGCGTTTGCAGCGGGTCGTATCCGGCCACCGACACCTCGCCGAGATACCAGGCGTCGTCCTCGTCGTCGACGCCGGCCCGGAAGCGAACACGGAATTCCTCATGCAAGGCCTCGACCGGCAGGACGCGGACGACCCGCGAGAATCCGGCCGAATCGCGGCCGTCGGCGACGATGCGCTCGACGGTGTTCCAGCGCCCGTCGGCGGCGAGGTACTCGACGGTGAGCCGCTCGCCGACTTCGACGCCACGATATTGCACCGTGCAGGCCAACTCCGCTCCCGGGACGCCCGCCAGCGAAACCGGCACGCTGCACAACTGCGGCAAACGGCCGGCTGCCTGGGGGTCCCACGCCAGCCGAACCGCGCCGACGGGGTCTCCCACGTCGGGGAGGTCGCGGGTCGGCGTCACGCCGATGGCAGATTCCCAATTCCGGCGGTCCAGGGCCGCGTTCGAAAAGTCATCGAAGAAGTAGCGCGCCGAGCTCTGATCCGCAGCGATTCTGCGCGGCTCGCCCCCGAGCGTCGATTGCGCCGCCACACCAAAGTCCGCCGCCCGGCTGCCGCGCTCCCGCTCCGGCTCGTCCTGCGCTGTGTCGGCGAGTGCCGCCGATGCGCCGACGGTGGTGAGCGTCGCCGCCACCAGCAGCGCGATGAAGATGAGCTTACGCATGTTCCCCCCTTTGTCTAGGAGCTGACTTCCAGATGCCAACAAGCACATCGCCGCTGCGACTTGCCCGCGGTGCACGCAGTCT
>CAZDTB010000168.1:0-9094 GCA_964508075.1 uncultured Planctomycetales bacterium | reverse complement strand
CCCTAGCCCGGACTATTCATACCGCAGAGAGCGCGGAGAGCGCAGAGTGTTGTTGAGACAGAAGTTGTGGCAGAATCCGAGTGCGTTTCGTTTTGACAGTGTGTATCACCTGTCCTTCTGCGTCGGCTTCGCTAACCTCTTTTCTATCACCTCTCTGCGATCTCTGCGTGCTCTGCGGTGAATTATCCGGGCTAGATAGCGCCCGGCGCCACCGTCAATCGACTCGTTCACTGGGCCGTGGATGCAGGGTAGGATTGAGCGGCAACAGCGACGACAACGTTGTGAAAAACGGCGCGGTGCCTTCGCACCGGCAGCCATCCGTCGAGTAGACACTCCACATGGATGAACTCGCGGTCACGCCCGAACTGGTTGGTGCGCGGGTCACCAACGCCGCCCGCCCCGAATGGGGAGTCGGAACCATTCTGCGCGTCCAGCAGACGTACCTTCGCGGGAAACCGGCCCACCGCGTCTCGATCCAGTTCGCCGTCGGGCACCGCACCCTGCTGGTCCCGCCCGCCCGCCTGCTCGCCCCCCAGCCCGAGCCGCGCCGTGAAGCCGGCTGGCTCGAAGGCCTCGGGAAGACCACGCTCGACGATCGCCTCCGGTCCCTGCCCGAACAGGTCACGCAGGTTCTCGGCACACCGCGCGAGCGCTTCGCCGCCCTCATCCCGCTCTACACCGTGGCCGAGCATTCCCCCGCGCTGCTTCGCTGGGCCACCTCGCAGACCGGCGCAGCCGATCCGCTCACACATTGGACCCGGGATGAACTGCTGGTGGCGTTGCGCGAGTTCTGCAACGAGCGCGACGCCCACCTCCGCAACGTTGCCGCCCTTCTCAAGCAAGCGGAAGGCCCCGAGGCGCTTCAAAAGGCGTTGGCCGGCCTCCCCGAATCGCTCCGGCAACCCGTCCAAGCCGCCCTAAAGCGCCCCATTTAGAACCGAGCGTCGTTGGTACCAGAATAGGAAAGTGGGGCGTGCCGCTTTGTCCGCACAGACAGCAATAGCTCCCGTTTGGGCCGCGTCGGGTCGGCGTTGTCCAACGAACACTTCTCGCTCTATTCCGCGCCGGGCTCGTTCGGCCGGGCAAGCTCGACCAGCCGGTCGAACGCCGGTGCGTCGGCGATCGCCACCTCGCTCAGCATCTTGCGGTTCAGAAACACGTTGGCCCGTTTCAGGCCACCCATGAAATGGCTGTACGAAATCCCCCGGCTGCCGCACGCGGCGCTGAGGCGGGTGATCCACAAGGCGCGAAACTCCCGCTTTTTGACGCGTCGGTCGCGATAAGCGTACTGGCCGGACTTGATGACGGCCTGCTTGGCCACCCGGAACAGCTTGCTGCGCGCACCGCGGTAGCCCTTGGCGGCTCGCAGGACCCTCCGGTGACGTCGGCGGGTGGCATGACCGGGCCGAACGCGAGGCATTCTTATGCTCCTTCCGAACCACCGGCGCTACTTGTCGCCGAGCGCTCTCTTGACATTCCGACTGACCTTGCCGGTCAGCACGACCGTACGACGCAGGCGCCGACAGCGGCTGCCGGACTTGTGACTCATCAGATGCCCGCCGCAAGACATCTTGCGGGCCACCTTCCCACGGGCCGTGATCTTCACCCGCTTCCTCAGTCCCTTGTGCGGCTTGAACTTGGGCATCGCGTTTCCTGTTCTGGCCGAAGCCGAGCCCTTGAGTTTAGGGGCCGGCCCGCGCGCAGGCAAGACACCCGGCTCCAAAAAACGCCCAACTTACTCATTGTCGGCGGACCCGCTCGCCCGTACCTTATTCACACTGGCTTGTGTCCCCGCGGTGGCTTGCGGCGTCGGGCATGTCCAGGGCCGGATACTGCGACAGCTTTGGCGCATTCGACCCGGCGTCTAACTAACTGGCAAAACACCAGTTAGAAGCCAGACCCGAACGGAGGCTAGACCCCCATGGGGAATAGACGACTCGGAATCATCATCGGCGGCGGCCCCGCACCGGGCATCAACGCGGTCATCGGAGCCGCCACCATCGAGGCAAGCAACCGCGGGTTCGACGTCATCGGCTTCTACGACGGCTTCCGTTGGCTCGCCTCCGAGGAGTTCCACCGCAACCTGCACACCGTCGCTTTGAAAACTCAGAACGTCGCCCGGATCCACTTTGACGGGGGCTCCATCCTGCGCACCTCGCGAACCAGCCTGCTCGACGACACTCGCGCTCAGGAGCACACCCTCGTCGCCCCCGATGCAGACAAGATCAGCGAGGTCATTCGAAACCTCCGCGCCCTCGGGATCACCCACCTGCTGACGATCGGCGGCGACGACACGGCGCTGAGTGCCCGCTTCATCTGTGACTCCACCGACGAAGACCTGCACCTGGTTCACGTACCCAAGACGATTGATAACGATCTGCCGTTGCCGCAGGACGCCTCCACCTTCGGCTTCCCCACGGCTCGCTACCTCGGCACCCAACTGGTCAAGAACCTGATGCGTGACTCGCAGACCACCGGGCGCTGGTACATCTGCCAGACCATGGGCCGTAGTTCCGGGTGGCTGGCCCAGGCCATCGGGCTCGCTGCCGGCGCCACGCTGACGCTGATCCCCGAGGAATTCGCACCAGAGACAAAGTTCCAGCACATCGCTGACGTCATCGAGGCTGCCATCCTCAAACGACGCGTTAAGGGACGCCCCGACGGCGTAGCGCTCATCGCTGAAGGGCTGGCTTACCGCCTGGGGGACGTTGAGGAGCTCGAACGCATCCTCGGCCACAAGGTGCCCACCGACGTCGTCGGACACCCACGCCTTTCAGAGGTAAGTCTGGCCCGGATAATCAGGGAGGAGATCGAACGCCGCCACAAGGAGCGCGGCCAGAAGATCTCGCTGGTCGACCACGAGCTGGGCTACGAGCTCCGCTCAGCCGACCCCACCCCGCGTGACATCGCCTATTGCCGCGCCCTGGGCTATTTCGCCGTCCAGCTGCTCATGAAGGACGATGTCGCGCCGGGCGTCTTGGCCACGATCGTCAACGGGAACCTCCACCCGATTGATCTGCACGACCTGATCGACCCCAAGACCAATCGCATCATCGTGCGAACCGTCAACGTCCGCTCCGATACCTACCGCGTCGCCCGCGCCTACCAGATCCGCCTCGAACGCAGCGACTTTGATGACCCGGACATGCTCCACAAGCTCGCCGCCGAGGTCGGCTTGTCCCCCAGACAATTCATCAAGCGATACGAGCGCGCCGCCACTCGCTTGGTCGAAAGCCAGCCGGAGAGCGATCCCTGCTAATAAGCGCACGCACCGAGACCACGAAGTTACTCCTTGGCGGCCTCGGCGATAATCTCCGGCAGGATACTCTCCCCCTCCTGCATCCAGCGCAGCACGCGCCGCCCGTTGATGAACAGGCTCGGGACCTTGTCGGCCGCGACCTGACCGCCGATGCGCGCATCTTCACGAACCGCCGCGTCCGTGGCCGGCTTCTCCATCTCCAACAGCAACGCCGCCGGATCGATCCCCAGCCTCTCCGCTGCCGCGCGCAACGCCTGATCGGAGTAACTCTCCTGGTTCTCCAATAACCATGCGTGCATCTTCCAGTAGGCTTCGGCACCGCCGAGCCGCCCCGCGGCCTCGCCGGCCCGCGCCGCCTGGCACGAGTGCACGAACTCGGTGTCACGCTTCACCACCGGGTTGCATTCCGGATTGAAGGGGAAGTGGCGGTACTCGTAACGCACGTCGTCGCGCTGGGCCAGCACCTCGCGAATCAACGCGTCGGTCTCAGCCGTGCCAGTCTGCAGATAGTCGCCGAACATCACCACGCGTACCGCCGCGTCTTCCGGCCCGCTCGATCGAAACGCACACCCCGGCGGAATCTGGCGTCGCGGCTGGGCACGCCAGTCGCCGATCATCTTTTCCAGGGCCGCGGGCGGCTGGTCATGCGCCGCGCTCCGCGGCTCGGGGTTCGTCGCCGCCAGTCGCTCGATCGCCCGCGCCACCGCGTTCGGCGCCTCCCAGCCCCGCAACTCGACGCCATTGATGAAAGGCGTCGGCGTGAACCAGACCCCGAGCTCGATCACCTCTTCGATGTCCGCTTTCACCAGCTCCAGCGTCTCATCACTTCTCATGATCCGGACGAACTCGGCGGGGTCGTAGCCGAACTCCCGCAGTTGGGCCGACAGAGACTCGCGCGTGAACGAGCCGTGCTGCTCGAATAGCCAGAAGTGCATCTCCCAGAAGCCGTCGTTGCCTTTCAAGATGCCCGCCGTCTCCGCCGCCCGCGCTGCCCAGCACGCGTTCGGGTGCCGCCGGCGGTCGACGCGGCGGTTGCAATCGCTGCACATCGGGAAGTGCTTGAAGGAGACGGACATATCATCCCGCTGCCGAAACACCCGGATGACGTCGTTCTCGATCCTTCGGCACTGCTCGCACTGGAAGTCTGAGATCATCACCACGCGGATCGCCGCTTGCTCCGGCCCGAGCCGATACCGCCCGGTGAAACCCCGACTGGTAACCTCGTCCTCCGTCGGCTCTGTCACTTCCGCGGGTTCGTCCACCTGAACCACCGGCTCGCTCAGGTCTTTCGGCTCGACCGCGCGCTGCGACGTTGCCGCGATGATCGCCTCGGTTGAGACCGCGAGATCCTCTTCTGCTTTTGCTTCCGCCACTTCCTGCCCGCGCCACTCCGTCACTGCCAACGCACCGGAGCAAACCAGAAAGATCGCCGCAACCGTCGCCAGCCCGCGCACCGATCCCACCTTCACCCCCTTCGCCCGCTCGGTGACAATCCAGAACACGATGTTGCCCAGGTGCGCCATCACGCAGTACTGGCACAGATGTCCTTCGACAATCATGATCGCGACGAACCCCAACGATATCAGCACGCCGAAGCGCACCAGGTGGCGCACTCCCACCGGCACCCCCTGCCGCAACGTCAGCCACACGCTCAGCAGCCCCAGGAAATACGCCAGACCCAGAAACGACACCGGCCAGTCGATATAGGGGATCTTCCCCCAGACGCTGGCCGCCGCCTCCGCACACCGGCTGCCCTCCCCACAGCCCGGCAGACTCAGCCCACCGAGATCCTCGAGCACCAGCATCAGCGACGTAACAGCGCTCAACACCAGCAGCAGAATCCCCCCGACGTACGCGCCCCTCGATACCCCTGCCGCCGCAGGCATGGCGGCGGTCACCACTTGTTCGCGGCTGCGCCCGCCACGATGCTTCTTCAGCTTTCTCCTGGCCATATCGCTCCCGCGGCTCGACTATCCGGATTCACACATCGGCTTGGGCAACCGCCAGTATACCCATCTGTGTCGGTCGCACCTCCCCCCTCCCCCCAAAATGCTCTAAACATCACCGTCTACTGGAATTGCTTCGTGCATCGCAGCCAAGTCGGCCCAACGAACGGCCGATGATACATTTGGGACAGTCGCGCGTGTTCGTTCCGGCATGGCAGACGGCGCGCACCGGCTTTTCGCTGCGAGCCGCGAGCCACGCCGGCGCCGGGTTGTAAAGCGGCGCGGCCACGCGAGGCACGGAATTGGCAGACGGAGCCTCTGCCTGCCGATTTCGACCCGTTTTTAAGGGATTTGAGCATGTGCGCGCCTGAGAGATGGCGGCCGGTTCTTCCCACGGTTCGGCTCGCGGACCGCGTGCCGCGAGCGTTGCCGCGTGGGAGACTGCTCTCCCAAACCATCGCACCCGCATTAGAAAACTCCTCCCGAGCGACCCTTTCGGGCGCGCGCCCGATTAAAGCGACGCGCAAAATCTGCCGATCAATCTGTCTAGCCGATTGCTTGAGAAACCGTCTGCAAACTGTGGCATCGACGTGGCCGCCGGCGGTTCGAAATAGCTTATGGTCAAGCTCTCTGCCAGTTAACGACAACTGCATTAGCCCGCCGGCGGCCACCCTTTTTCCTGTCACCAGGCACCTCTTTCCCAAGAGGTGAATGTCCGCGCGAGACTCCCTGCCCACATGGCCCGCACGGCGCGGCCACCCCGAACTCTGTGCCTGCATTGCCCTGCCCGCCTCTTTCCGCCATCATGCCTCCTGACGACGGGTTGGGCACTCTGCGAGAGCGCAACCCTACCCCCTCACAATCGGGAAGTGGTGATTCACGATGACGCGCGTTCGCCTGTTCATCTTCGCGACCCTCTGTACTTGGTCCGCGGGCTGCGCCGTGCAGCAGCGCGTCGACCTCACGACCCACACCGGCGGGAGCGCTTTCCTGTTCAACCAGTTTCAGGCCTTCGACGGAAACACCGGCCACCCCCTGCGCTTCAAGGACCTCATCCAACGCTGCCGGCGGGCCGACGTGATCCTTTTCGGCGAACAGCATGGCGACGTCGTCTGCAACCAGCTCGAGGCCCAGCTGCTGCACGCCCTGCTGAACGCGGGCCGGCCCATGATGCTTGCGATGGAGTTCTTTGAGACCGACACGCAGGCGACTCTGGAGGCCTACCTCGCCGGCCGGCTGGACGAGCCCGACTTCCTCGAGCTTTCCAAGCGGCCTTCGTCCTATCTCAAGACGCACCGTCCCTTGATCGAGCTCTGCCGGGCCGCCCGCGTGCCCGTGACGGCCGCCAACGCACCGCGGCGGCTGGTCAGCGCCTACCGCAAGTCCGGCCTGACCTACGACGAGTACCGCACTGACCTGGACCCCGAAGAGCGCCAGTGGCTGCCGGCCGCCAACGAGCATCTGGCGGGCGATTATCGCGACCGCTTCGCCGAGATCATGCAGGGCCACAGTGCCGGCATGAAACCGGCATCGCGACCAGCGAGCCAACCGGCTTCGCAGCCGACCTCGCAGCCGGGTTCGCAGGTCGTCGAACACCCGACCTCGCAACCCGTCGAGCAGCCGACGTTGCGACCGGTCTCGCGACCTGCCTCGGAGACCCCCGCCGACCTGCCGGCGAGCATGCCTGCGGAGATGCCGGCGAGTATGCCTGCGGAAATGCCGGCAAGCATGCCTGCGGAGATGCCCACCGAGATGCCGGTGACTATGCCGGCCAGCATGCCGGGTAAGATGCCCGGTACGATGCCGGCCCTGCCCTCCTGGCAAGAGCTGTACAAGGCTCAGCTTCTCTGGGACGAGGCGATGGCCGGGTCCGTCGCGAGCTTCCGCGACCGCTTCCCGCGTCACCGGGTCATGCTGGTCGTCGGGGGCTTCCACGTTGCTCACAACGGCGGCACCGCTCAGAAGCTCCAGCGACGCCGCCCCGAGGACAAGCTCCTCACCATCTTCTATCGCGACAATCCCGACGGCCAATTCACGTTCGACGCGGAGGACCGCGGCGCCGGCGACGTCGTCATCTACGGCCTGACACCACCCGAGCCAAAGAAGCCGTCCATGCCAACCCCGCCCGCCAAGCCCGAGACGCCCCCCGCCGAGTCGCAGCCGACCGAGACGCAGCCGGCCAGCGTGCCGACGTCGATGCCGGCTTCCGCGCCGGCGGAAGCAACACCAACGACATCGGCACCCACGTAGGGCAGGCCGTCGCGGGCGGGCTGCGCCCGTGGCTGAGAGACAATGCCGGCCGACGGAAAGGCTCGCGAATCCGGCTTGCAAGGCCTGCCTTGCCCAGAACCCGGCAGGCCTCGCACGCCGAAGGTCGCGATTCCACACACCGGGATACGAACCAACAGTCGCGCCGCTTTCGGGAAACCAGGGCCTGCCCTACGAGTATTTGCTGAAAGGGCGACAGATGCATGGCCGTCCATAATTACCGGATTACTCAACTGCTCCACACAAATGGAAAATCCCAGATGACGGCCTTCCTGGAGACGTTTACAAGCACTCGCACCGCAGCCATCTTGCTTTTCCTTCTCACGGTGAGCTGGCAGCCGACGCTGGCGCAGCGGTGCTGGGAACAGTTTCGCGGACCCAATGGATCCGGCCTCGCGCCTGATTCCAGCCCGCTCCCAACACGGTTCGACGAGAACACGAACCTGGTGTGGAAATGTGAGACTCCCTTCGGGCACTCGTCTCCCTGCATCTGGGGCGACCGGATCTTCCTGACCGGCATAACCGGAACGAAGCTGGAGACGATCTGCATCGACCGCAACAGCGGCGAGATCCTCTGGCGAGCCGAGGCCTGGTACGAGTTCATCGAACGGGTCCACCGCAGCAACAGCCCCGCCTCCCCCAGCCCCACCAGCGACGGCCAGCGCGTCTACGTTTACCTCGGATCGTCGGGCCTGCTGAGCTACGACCTGGAGGGCAACGAGGTCTGGCGCCGGGTCATGCGCACGCCGCCGACCATGTACGGCACCGCCAGCTCGCTGATCCTCGCCAATGGCCTGCTCATCTTTTGTAATGACAACGAGCAGCAGTCCTACCTGGAGGCCATCGATCCGGACACCGGCAAGACGGTCTGGCGTACGGACCGCCCGGAGCTGAAGTACAACTGGACCACGCCGATGTACTGGCAGAACAACGGCGTCGACGAGCTGGTCGTCAACGGCCAGTGCGGCATGCGGGCATACTTGTTGAAGGACGGGACCGAGCGGTGGAGCCTGCCCGGGTTGACGCCCGAGCCCTGCGTCACGCCGGTCGCGCATGACGGTCTGATCTACGTCACCTCGTACAACATGAAAACCAACACCGAGGTGGTCGGCCTTCCGGCTTGGGACGACCTGGTCAAGGAGCTCGACACGGACGGCGATGGCGAGCTCACGCTGGAGGAAGCCAAGCCGAACAAGTCGATCCTGTCGCGCGCCGACGCGGACGGCGAGGGGGACCATCCGCTGTGGGGTTTCCACCGCTTCCTGGATGAAGACCGCAACGGGAAGGTAACCGGCTCCGAGTGGCAGAAGATCGTCGCGTGGATCGACAGTTTCCCGCAGGCAAACGCCATCATGGCCGTCAAGCCCCCGGATAAGGACGGCAAGCTCGCCGAGATCGTCTGGAAATACGAGAAGGGCGTGCCCGAAGTCCCCTCGCCTCTCTGTTACGACCAACGCGTCTATTCGGTGAAGAACGGCGGGATGATAACCTGCCTCGACAGCAAGACGGGCGAGCTGAAGTACCGCTCCCGGCTGGGTGCCGGGGGGCCGTACTACGCCTCGCTCGTCGCCGGCGACGGGAAGATCTTCGCCTCGTCGGTCCGCGGCATCGTCACCATATT
>CAZDTB010000167.1:0-9109 GCA_964508075.1 uncultured Planctomycetales bacterium | reverse complement strand
TCGGCGTACGTCTTCGCCGTCGGGCCGGACGAGGACGGCGACGGGATCATGGACGTCTGCCTGTGTCCCGGCGACCTCGATCACGACCTCGACGTCGACCTGTCCGACCTGGCCCAACTACTCTCCAACTACGGCATGACCAGCGGCATGACGTACGAAGACGGCGACCTCGACGAAGACGGCGACGTCGACCTCACCGACCTGGCCGCCCTGCTCGCCGAATACGGCACGATCTGCCCTTAGTGTGCGGCCAGGCGCCGAGAGACGGGACCGAGAAGGGATTCTCGGTCCAGCAGTCCAGCGGATATGGCACGGCCGCCCTCGGCTATGCATGCTGCTCGAGCTCAGCCGAGGGCAGCTGGGCCACGCGAATAGTCCGGGCTTGTTGCGTTCCGCAGTGGAGAAGGTTGGCGGGTCAGTGCCCCAGCACGGCGGCCAGGATGATGTTGCCCAGCAGGCTCAGGGCCAGCAGCAGACCCAGCACCACGGTCACCGCCAGCGGGGCGCCCTTGGAACGTGATGAGTACGATTCCAAGCGCCCGCTCTCTTGGGCCTCGCCCTGCGCCAGCGTCGCGAAGACCTCCTGCCCCAGCGACTGCTCGGCGTAGTGCGGCGGCTCGCCGCGGGCCAGCAGGTCCAGGTCATAGAGCAGCTCTTTGCAGCTTGGGTAGCGCTCGGCGCGGCTCTTGGCCATCATCTTTTCGACGCAGGCCGCCAAACCGGCGGTGACCTGGGTGTTCAGATGGTCGGGCGGCGTGAGCGGCTCCTTGAGATGCTTGTGCATCACCGCCGACGGGGTCGGCCCCTCGAACGGCACGCGTCCGGTGAGCATGTGGTAGGCGGTCGCGCCGAGCGAATAGATGTCGGCCCGTCGGTCGATATTCACCTCGCCGCGGATCTGTTCGGGGCTGATGTAGTAGGGGGTGCCGTAGGCCCGGCCGGCCTCGGTCATCGCCGCCTCGACGTCGGACGTGGCCCGGGCCAGGCCCATGTCGGCCAGCTTGGCCACGCGGTCGGGCGTGAGCATGATGTTCTTGGGCTTGACGTCGCGGTGGATGATGCCGCGCTCGTGCGCGTGCAGCAGGGCCTCGGCCACCTGGCGAATGATGGCGATCGCTTCGGTCTCGTTGTACACCTTGGCCCCGGTCAGCTCGTCGTAAACCGTCTTGCCTTTGACATATTCCATCACGAAGTAGTGAAAGCCGCCGGCTTCAGCAACGTCGATCGCCTGCACGATGTTGTTGTGGTTGAGCGCCGCGGCGGCCTTGCCCTCGCGATAGAACCGCTCGACGAACTCCGCGTTCTTGCTGAGCCGCTTGGGCAGCACCTTGACGGCCACAATGCGATCCAGGCTGATCTGCTTGGCCTTGTAGACCACCGCCATCGCCCCGGCCCCGATCTTCTTCTGGAGTTGATACCCGGGGATCTGCTGGGCCGGTCGCCCGCCGGAGTCCTCACTGTTGCCTTGAATGCGGTTGAGCTGCGTGCGCGTCAGAAACCCCAGGTCGACCATCACCTCGCCGATCGGTCGCTGGTGTCCGTCGGCCGCCGCCTGCCGCTGACGCTTGCTGGCCTCGCGGAGCTCTTCCCGCGTTACCAGGTGGTGCTCGACCACCAACCGACAAATCTGGCTATCTTCAGGTGTGTCCGCCACAAACGAACCTTCCGCGAGGGAGTAGGCTTCGGTCTGAACACTGTGCCTTAGTCGAGGGATTCTAGGCAGTTACGTTGAGGGGGTCAATCGACTGCACAGCGCTGCCGTCCGCCCCGCGTGGCAAGCCGGCGGCGCTCGGCGTGACCGGATTCTTTCTCGGACGCCTCTCCCGTTCTCTGTCGTTGTTGATCGCGTTTGCACCCGCGGGGCTGCTCAGCTCTCGGCGCAAGAAGACGCCGGGCTCGAAAGCCCGGCGCTATCCGTCTCATAACCTCTTGCATGGCCGTGCGTGATTGCCCGCCACCGAGCCGCCGCGCGCTTCAGCCCGCGCGGCCTGCCGCTTGATGACGGTTATCGCTAGCGGATGGTCAGGTCGAACGGCATCAAGCATCCGACGTGCTCGTCGTTGAGCGTCGCCAGGTTCCGCAAGGCCTGTCCGATGTTCCGCAACTGTCGCGGCGCCAAGCTGTGCAGCAGCGGGCTCGCCGCCCGCAGCAGCGGGTCGGAGGTCACCCGCGGGGCCAGCGAGATCTCCCACTCGTCTTCGCGCTCCTCGTCCATCAGCATGGCCAGGATGTCCATGAAGTCCTTCTGCTCCGGCAGCACGTAGACTTCGTACTCCTCCAGGCCGATCTTCTCGGTGGTGTACTCGATCGCGTCCGAGAGACCGCCGATGCGGTCCACCAGCCCGAGTTCGAGCGCCTGCCTGCCGGTGTAGACGCGTCCGCCGGCCATGTCCTCCAGGTTGCCTTTGAGGCGATCGCCGCGCGACGACATGATCCGGTCTTTGAACTGGTCGTAGACGGAGTTCATATACGTCATCATCCATTCGCGTTCGCCTTCAGACCAGCACTTGTTCATGCTCATCAGGCCGGCGTGCTTGCCGCGGTCGAACTCGGTGGTGGTAATGCCGAGCTTGTCCTCCATCAGCTCGTTCCAGACCAGCTTGCCGCCCACCACGCCGATCGAGGCCGTGATGGTCGTCTCCTCGGCGAAGATGGTGTCGCCGGGGATCGAGACGTAATAGCCACCGCTACCGGCGACGTTGCCCATGCTGACGACGAGCGGCTTTTCGGCGGCGCAGGCGGTGGCGGCCTTCCACATGATGTCGCTGCCGAGGGCCGAGCCGCCGGGCGAGTCGACCCGGACGACGACGGCCTTGATGTTCTCATCCTCGCGGGCCTGCTCGAACGCGGCTCGGATGGTCGTACTGCCGGCCATGCCGCTGCCGAACGGGCCGCTGTCGTTCTTGCCCACGATGATGCCGCCATCGATGTAGATCAGCGCGATGCCGGGCTTGGTCGGCTCCCGCTGCTTGTCCAGCATCTCGCTGAACATCTGAAAGATCGCGAAGGGGTTTTCAAGGTCGAGTTCAAACCCGCCCTCATCGCCGAGCTTCTTGACCACCTCGACATCTTTCCCGAACTCCTTGTAGATCAGCTTCTTGAAGTCGGGGAACGAGCCGACCGCGTCCACCAGCTTGTGCTCGAGCGCCTCCTCCGCTTGCAGTGGAGCCCGGTCCACCAACGCCTTGATCTCCTGGGCCGACAGCCCGCGACCCTGCGCCATCATCTCGATCCAGCGCTCGTAGATGCCGTCGAGCAGCCAGTTGATGTTCTCGGCGGCCTCGGGGCTGGGCTCGGTGCGCGTGAACGGCTCGAGGGCACTCTTGTACGCCCCGCAGTGCATCATGTCGGCCTGGACGCCGATCTTGCCGAGCAGCCCCTTGTAGTACGACGCCTCGGCGTGCAGCCCGACGATCCCCAGGACGCTGTACTGGGCCAGCGTGATATGGTCGGCCGCACACGCCAGCGCGTAGGACCCGTTGCCGGCGTAGTCCATGTAGCAATAGACCTTCTTGCCTGTGTCACGGAAACCCCGCAGCGCCCGCGTCACCTCTTCCATCTGCGCGAAGCCGAACAGCGGCTGCTCGACGATCATCGCGAGTCCGGCGATCTCGTTATCGGCCGCCGCTTTTTCGATCGTGCGTACCCAACTGCGCAAAGTCTTGGCCTCGCTGCCGCTGAGCAACATGCCGAGCAACTGGGCGTTCTCGTCGGGCGCCTCGAGCGCCGGCCCGTCGAAACGCACCCGCAAGACTTTCTTTTCCGCCAGCGCGGATTGCGGCAACGCGAAGGTCGCCCCCACCATCAGTAGTGTCCAACTCAGGTACTGTCGTGCTGTTCGACTCATTGACGTTCTCCTGCAAGAGTGTGATCTGGTCCAAGAATTAATTCGTCCATCCGACGCTTTCATTCCGCCTTGGCGGAAGAGAAACGCGTCCGGATCGGAATTGTAAGCGGTATCGGCTCGCGGCGGCATTATAGTCCATCTCGAACTTTCGAATCGCACCCCCTCAGGGACATGCGATGATCCCACCCGAGCTGCCTCAAAAGACCTCCGAAAACCTCCGCGATTTCGCTACAATCGGTAGGGACCCCGCCAACCCGGCTCCTGGCGGT
Organism: uncultured Planctomycetales bacterium; assembly: GCA_964508075.1. Taxonomy (GTDB): domain Bacteria; phylum Planctomycetota; class Phycisphaerae; order UBA1845; family Fen-1342; genus JALSRY01. Next base: position 4,993 of record CAZDTB010000167.1, on the reverse strand, counting down.
CGGAGGTGAGAAAACATGTTGACGCGAGCACTTTGCCGCCCGGCGTTGCTAGCCGTCCTCTTGACGGCTGCCGTGCCCGCCCGGGCCACCTGGTCGATCATCATCGTCGATCGCGAGTCCAAAGAGGTCGCGATCGGCTCGGCAACCTGCCTGACCAACTTCAACCTCAAGAAGTACCTGCCGGTCGTGCTGGTGGACGTCGGCGCCGCGGCGGCCCAGTCCAACGTGGACATGACGGCCGTGAATCGCCAGTTGATTTGGACCGAGCTACAGGCGGGGACTCATCCGGCGGAGATTCTCACGCTCCTCGAAGAGCAGGATTCCAGCCACCAGACCCGCCAGTATGGCATCGTCGACACCCGCGGCCGGGCCGTCACGTTCTCCGGCAGCGAGAACGGCGAGTATGCCAACGGCTTGACCGGCCAGTCCGGCACGCTGGTCTACAGCATCCAGGGCAACGTCATCACCGGCCAGTGTGTGCTCGATCAGATCGAGGCCGCGATCCTCGAGACGCCCGGCGATATCCCCGAGAAGCTGATGATCGCGATGGAAGCTGCTTACGACGCCGGCGGCGACGGACGCTGCTCGTGCGACCCGGGAGATCCCACCGCCTGCGGATGCCCACCGCCCGAGTTCGACAAGTCCGCGCACGTCGGGTTCATGGTCGTCACCCGGCGGGGCGACATCGACGGGGTCTGCACCCGCAACAACGGCTGCGCCAACGGCACCTACTTCCTGTCCCTCAACATCCGGTTCCAGATGGCTGAGGATCCCGACCCGGTCATCCAACTGCGCGAGCAGTACGACGCCTGGCGGGCCGAGCTGGTCGGGGTGCCCGACGCCGTCGCCTCGACCATCACCATCACGCCCGACCGAATGCTCAACGACGGCGTCTCGACCGCCACCATGCGTATAGAAGTTCTCGACTGGCAGGGCGTTCCGGCGGTCGACATCACCGACGTGATCGTCGAGCACGATCCGGCCGGCAGCGCCGAGTCGTCCACGATTGGACCGGTCAGCGACCTCGGCGACGGAGTGTATGAGGCCGTCCTCACCGCCGGCACAATCGTCGGCCGCGACCGCCTCGCCGTCCGCGTCGCCGACGCCACCGGCGAGCGCTACCTGATCCCCAGCGGCCTGCTGCGCATCCAGGACCAACGCGCCGACCTGAACGGCGACGGCGTCGTCGATCTGGACGATCTCGCGATTTTGCTGGGGGCCTACGGCCAAGATGCAGGTGGTGACATCGACAGCGACGGCGATACCGATCTGGCCGATCTCGCTACGCTCTTGGGAAGCCTGTGACCCGGCCCGCCCAAGACTGAACTGGAGGCCGACCAGCGGTGCGCCTGCTGGCAGGCAGGTCGCTTCCGGGGCCGGCCGATGCAAACGCAGAGAATGCGCGACGCGGAGCCGGCGGGTCCTCATGCCGGGCTTCCGGGCCGGGGACGGCCCGGCTCTGCTGCACGATCGCGCACCGTCATTTAGTGGTGAAGCCGACTGCCTCCAGCTTCTTCATGATGTCGTCGACTTTCTTCTTGTAGGCATCGTTCGTGTCGATCGATCCCGTCGTGAGGCTGCCGGCGGCGTCCAACTCGGCGTAGTCGCCTACCTTCTTGAGCATCGTCTTCAACGTGCTGTCGTGGAACACTTTGATCTTGTCGCTGTACAGGTTCTTGCCGACCAAGAACACGCGCACGATGCCGCCATCGGGCGGTCCTTCGTGCTGTACGATCATAGCTGTGCCCGTTGCGCCGCCCGATACCGGCCCCGCCTGCCCGGCCGGGAAGCGCCCGTAGATGAACAGCCACCCGAGTGAAACCCGCATCGCCGGCTCGGGATTGGTGACAACCCTGGCCTCGAACTTCTCAGTACTGCTTGCGTTCGGGTTGGAACCGATGTACGCCGTCCAGTCATACTTGCCCTCGGCGTATTCATATCGATAGATGTCGGTGACCGCGTCCGGTCTGAAGGCCCCGTCCGGGTCTGTGGCCTTCGGCGTCACTTTCTGGACAATGAACCCGCCGGCGTTTGGCGCCATCATCATGACGCCGAGCACCCGGGGGGCCTCAGCGCCCGACGCCGGATCGACCCGCGCCGGCGACGAAGCCGCGCAGCCCGCCAGACCGATCAAGGCTGTCACGCTGGCACAGACCATGAAGCGCTGCATGTTGAATTCTCCTTTTCCGCGAGGTTAAACGCTCGCATGACTCTGACGCCGGATAAACAACCCGAACGACGCGGCCAGGAGCAGCGCGCTGATCGGGGCCAGTGGATTACACAGCAGCCTGCCCTGTTGATAAGCGACGACGCAGGCAAGGCACGCCGCCCCGCCGAGCACGAGCAGGAGCACGAACCATCTCGCCCGCGAGTTGCCCGCCAGCAGCACGACCAGTATGCCCAGCAGCGCCCCGCCGAGCAGAACCAGTCGGACTGCCAGCCCGCCCGGCACACGAACCGCCAGATCGCACAGCAACGTATCGAGGCCGGTGGCGTGGATGTAGCACCCGGCGATCCGGCGGCCATCGGGATGCCGGTGGCGGTCGGTTGCACCGCGCATGTCACCCACAACAACCACTTTGCCTGTAAACCAATCCCGCAGTTGCGCCTCGTCCGCTCGGAGGACCGCGTGATAAGGAATCGTCGAACCATCCAATATGCCCGTGGCTGGGATTGGCGTGGCCAGTAATCCAAGCTGGTCGCCGCGGCGAATCCCGAACTGCGGATAGTCGCTGTCTTCGAAGCTGACTTCCGTCAGCTTGACGCGCTCCTGCTCGCCCACCCAATGCCCGGCACGGGGGGCGACCTCCGCCGGGCGCACATAACGAACGTCGACGGCGTGGCCGTCTGGATCGAGCATCCAGTGAGCCGCGGTGTCCGGGCGGCGAGCGGCGGCCAAAGTCGCCAGCGCCAACGACGGCGCCGCGTCACGCCCCGTCCGCTGCAAGCACAAGTCCAGCCCCCAGCGACCTGGCCCGCTGGCCCCGACCACCATGCTCCCCCAACGGACGTGTGGGAGGATGTTCTTGCTCACCCGCGGTAATCCCTGCTCGTCCGCCAACCAGCCATGGGTACCGACGATCACCTCGATGCCGCTATCCCGCAACGCCTGCACACCCTGAACGAAACCCTCGTCATACTCCGTCTCGCCCTCGAAGGAGATGTCCCACGCTACCGCCAAGGGCTCACCGGCGGCGAGTTTCTCCATCAACCGGCCGTGCAACCGGCGCAGGCTGCGATTCTCTGCGCGCGTGACGCCGCCAACACCCGCTTCCTGCGCCAGTCGTTCCACATCGGTATCGTCCGTGATCGCGACCACGCACACCTGCTCGAACGCCGCGGCGTCGCTTCCCGCGAACGTACGCGCCAGCAACCGCTCGTACGCGTCGTTCAATGGCGTCCAGGAGTAGACGGCTCGGACGACGACGGCATCCGTGATGAAGGCGGCGGCCCAGACCGCAAGCAGGTACGCCCACACCGGGTGCCGGCGCACCAGAGTGCGTGCCCGCGTGGAAACGAGATATGCCATGCTGTCGCCCCGGGCATGGATCGGCTCCTGGGCCAGGTAGCGTTCGATGTCTCCGGCCAGCTCGGCGGCACTCTGGTAGCGCCGCTCGCGCTGCTTGGCAAGCGCGGTCAGCACGATCGTGCGCACCTCCCGGTCGATCGGGCAGCGTTGCCGGCCCGACGCCGCGCCCGTCCGCGACGCCACCCCGCCGTCGCTGCTCCAGTTTTTCTCGGGTGGCACCGGCGGCGTGTGGACGATATGGCTGAGCACGTCCGCCAGGTTGCCGGTCACCGGATACGGGAAGCATCCCGTCAGCAACAAATACAAGATGACCCCCAGAGCGTAAACGTCGGTGCGAACGTCGATCTTGTCCGGGTCGTTTCGGGTTTGCTCCGGGGCCATGTACGGCAGCGTGCCGACGGCGTCCTGCGTCGCGGTCACGCCCGGATCGACCGGCGCCGCCAGCCACTTGGCCAGGCCGAAATCGAGAATCTTCGGGTTGCCGTCGCCGTCGATCAGAATGTTGGACGGCTTGAGATCGCGGTGCAGGACGCCGCGCTGGTGCGCGTAGTGAACGGCGTGGCAAATCCGCGCGAACAACTCGAGGGTCTGTTTCAAGGTGAGTCGGTGGTCGCGGACGTGGCTGTTCAGCGGCTCGCCGCGGACGTAATCCATCACGTAGTACGGCCGGCCGTCGGAGGTCACATCCGCGTGAAAGATCGAGATGATGTCGGCGTGATGTAGTTGGGCCACCGTCTCGATTTCACGCTCGAATCGCCGGCGCGCCGCCGCCGCCGCGAACTTCCCGTGCAGCAGCACCTTGATGGCGACCTTGCGCTTGGTCGCCTGCTGAATCGCCTGGTAGACGACGCCCTGCCCGCCGTGGCGAAGCTCCCGAACGATCTGGTAACCGGGAAACGTGTCGGGCGGGGGTGGTCCGGACTCGTCATGCCCGCCGGGCGACCGCGTTCTGGTCAGCTCGAGTCCTTGCAGCGCCAGCTCGCGTTCGACCGCGCGGCGTAGCTCGTCCGCGCCTCGACAGGCAGTGTCGAGAAACCGCTCGCGCTCGGCCGGTTCCAATTGCCGAACCCGCGCCACCACTCGGTCGACTTGCAGACGCCGTTCCGAATCCATCGCCGACATCCTCCTGACGTATGGCGTGTGGCACAATTCGCACGCACCCGGATGTGGACGACTCCTCGCGCGCGGTCGCAGTATATCACAGTCACCGGTCTGTGTCGGTTTTGCCCGCTACCGGAGCACTTTCTGGATGAGAACGACGCAGCACGCTCGGAAATCGCTTCCTGTCCGAGACCGCGGATCGACGAACCAATCTGCCAGGCACGTTGTCCCTCCGCCACAGGCAACCTATAATCCCCGCATGGACACGCCCAGATTCACCCAGATTGCGTTTTGCGTCGCGGTTTGTTCGCTGCTGGCGATCCTCGCGGTGTTTGTCGCGGTCGGGCTGCCCAACGTGAAGCT
>CAZDTB010000166.1:7527-9118 GCA_964508075.1 uncultured Planctomycetales bacterium | reverse complement strand
GGCGTCATCTTCGCGACGCGCGAAACGTACTCTTCGTTCTTTCGTCGAGCGATATCTTCCTTCTGTTCCTCGGTGAACTCGCGCGACCACTCGCCCAGGATCGTCTCCAGACTCTCCCGCCGACTGAGACCACGCAAGGCCTCGTTCTTCCGGCGGTCGAACGGGATGCCCATCTCGTCCATCAGCCCCTGCCAGCTCTGGTAGTGCAGCTCGGCCGTGTCGGTCAAGACGCCGTCGAGATCGAAGATGATTGCAATCTTTGCTGGTTGCATCTCTATCCTGCGCGGGGCCTGTTCTCGGGTTCAGCGCCCCAGGGGGACGGATCGGTCGACCTGGAACACGTCGTTGGGCGGCGCCTCCCGCCAGATCAAGCTCACCTGCGTCGCCCTGAACATCAGCGGCCGCCAGCTTTCCTGGAGTGAGCCCATCAGCTCTTCCAAAGGCGCGGCCCCGCGCACTTGGGCGACGCTCAGGTGCGGCGTGAAGCCGGCACCGTAGCGGGAGACATCGTCGCAATCCGGCAGCGCCGCCTGCAACCTGTTCTGCAACTGCTTCAGCGCGTCGCCCGGCTCGGGTACCAACCAGATCGTATAGCTCATGCGCCCATGACGAAAGTGCCGGAACTCGCGCAGCTGCACGTCGAACGGCTTCATGTCCTCCACGGCCGACTGCAACACGTCCGCCGCCTCGTCAAACGCCGCGCGCGGTCGAAACGGGTAGAGCAGCGTGACATGCGGCATCCAGCGCTCGACATGCCGGTCGTGCACCCGGCGGATCACCTGGATCGGCTCCCAGCATTCCTGCGGCGGGATCAACACCACGGCGGTTTCGTGGACTGTCTTGTCCATGGCGGCTAGCGTTACTGCTGAGTAGCCGGGTGGCCCATGGCTTCAGCCGTGGGGGACGCGAATCCGCACGGATTCAGAGCCCGGCGCCTAATCTCCGCCAATTGTCCCTACGATCGCGCCTCGGCCCGCGCCGGACCCGGCACAACCAGGCTGACCACGATGTTCACGATCAGCGCGGCGACAAACGCCAGCGGCAGGTTATACACATGCACGCCGGTGGCTGCTTCGTCGTAGACGTTCGGCCAGATGAGCGCGATCAGGAATCCGGTAAGCATCCCGGCCAGGCATCCGGCCCAGGATGCCCGCTTCCAGAAGAGGGCAAGAATCACCTGCGGCCCAAATGCTGCGCCAAGGATTGCCCAACCGTAAGTAAGGACATACTCGTACACTTTTACTCGCGTTTCAAAGACGAGCCGCATCGCGAACAGGCCGAGCGTCGCCACGACGATACGGTTGACCCATGGATGGGCGCCAACGATTGGCGACGGCTCCGCCGGCACCTGCGCCTCGGTCGACGTCTCGTGATCGCGCGTTATGCTGTCGGCCGCTAGCTCATGGCCACAGCGTGCGCAACGTGGCTCCTCACTATCCAAAAGACTCCTGCCGCAAGCAGGGCACGATCGAACCCCCGCGCGTCGGGGTTCGGGACGGTACCAGAAGTAGGCGCTCGAGATAATCATCGGAACGACCAGCAGCGCGCTCACGATCAGGTAGTGCTCCAGCTGGATATCCACCTACTCGCC
>CAZDTB010000166.1:0-7517 GCA_964508075.1 uncultured Planctomycetales bacterium | reverse complement strand
CCGTTCGACCTGATCTTCCTCGACGCCGACAAGCAGAGCAATCCCGGCTACCTCTAGAGGACGCGCGAAGCGGAGAACGTCGATTATGCCTGAGATGCCGCTCAGCAATGTGAGAACGTGTGCCCAGCCATACGGCGCACATAGCCCCAGTGCCAGAGCGATACCCAGCGCTGCACTGAGCAGTGCGAGAACGTAGGCCCAGCGAGCCCCCGTGTACAGCCCCAGTAGCAGGGTGATACCCAGCGCTACACCGAGAAATGCAAGCACGTCCCCGAATACGAAGGCGCCAGTGAATGCAATGGCGCTTAGGGTCGCCAACGTTGCCAGCGATACGCGCAGCGTGTCCGGAATGGCGCGCGGCAACGCTTCACGCTTCATGCGGGCGAACAGGTCGTTTGCCGCCGAGCTCGCTGCAACCACGAGCTGGCTGTCGGCGGTCGAGCAGATCGCCGCCAGGATCGCCGCCAGCACCAGGCCGGACACGACGCCGGGCAGCAATTCCATGGCCGACACGACCAAGCTTACCTCGCTGTCCTCAGTGATCACGGCGGCCCAGGTTTCACCCGCTTCGGCCATCGCCCGTGCGAACAGCCCAATCGTAACCGCGCCCCAGTACACGAACAGGCCCCAGGTAAACGCGATAACGCCGGCGACCCGCGCGTCTTTCCGGTTCCTGAGCGCCAGAAAGCGCACGAGCACGTGCGGCTGACCCGGATACCCGAAGTTGATTCCCAGGGCACCGTGGCCCAGCAGGAACCCCAGCAACGCCGGACCAGCCACATTTGGAATAAAGCGCATCAGATCGCCGGGCTGGCCACCTTCGGGTATCGCCGGGGCGAGCTGCGCACTGACGAAGGCATACCCACCGTGGGCGAACAACAGGTAGATGGGGAATACGATCAGAGTCCCGACCATCAGCAGGGCTTGGAGGAAGTCGGTCCAGCACACGGCCCGAAACCCACCGCTGACGGTGTATACTAGCACGATGCTTGTCCCGATCAGTACGCCGTATGAGTAGTCCAGGCCCGCAAACGCGGTCGAGAACGCCTTGCCGGCCGCGGACAGCTGGGCGGCGACGTACAACAGCATCGCCACCAGGATGACGAGCACTGAGAGAAATCGAACCAGCGGAACCCGCTCGCGGAATCGGAACGCCAAGAAGTCGGGTAAGGTCAAGGCACCGAGCGCCTTGGCCCGCTCGCTCATTCGTCCGGCCAGTACAAACCAGTTGAACAGATAGCCGAGCAAACAGCCCGGAATGATCCAGTAGGCCTGCACGCCATACGCGAAGGCCCAGCCAACTAGACCAAGCGTGACCCATCCGGATTCACTTGAGGCTGACGCCGAGAGCGCGCCGACCCAGGGCCCGAGACTGCGTCCGGCCAGGAAGTAGTCCTCGTCGCTGCGGCGGGCGAAGCGGGCCGAATACAGCCCGATCGCCACGATCACAAGCGTGTACAGCGAGAAGGACACCACGACGACAGGTGTGTTAACGGCGAGCAGCAGTTCTGGCATGTTGCCCCCTGGTCTCGTCCGGGAGGAAAGCGAAATCGAAAGCCACACCGACGCCCATGGGCTGACCTCGGTAGTCTAATCCGGCTTCTCGCTCCGCTGAGCCTTCTGCTTCCGAGGGTCAACCTTCTCGATCCGCACCACGAGCTTCTGAAACTTCGGATCCGGATCGTTCGTGTGAATCTCGAGCGTGGCGCCGCCTTCCGGGAATTCACTGAACGGCGGCACGGAAATCCGCAGCTGGATCGCGCCGAATTCCGAGTAGGCCGTCGGCCGCTGCCGCGGCAGCCTCTGGACCGTCACGCTGGGCAGGTCGCACAAGATCTCCGTGATGTCGACCGGCTGTTCCTCCACGTAATTGATACGCAACGTGCGCGTGCCGGCCTTCTTCTGTGATGGAACTACACGCAAGTGCTCCGGCCAGAGCGAGACGCGTTCCATCGCCCGGGCGCTCGCGCTGAACGACATGATCGGCAGCCGCTCGACACCCGTCTCGATCACCGCCTTCACCCGGTTATCGCCCAGCTTCAATGGCGGCTTGATGCGGGCGGACAGCCGGTACTTCATGCCCGGCTCGATCTCTTCGAGCTTGATCTCGAAGGGGACGTCCGGGTCGACCGGGCGCAGCTTGGGATACACTTTTTCCTTCAGGTTGTTGGTCAACTCGATCGCCTTCGATCTGCGGGAGGTCGGCCGGACTCGGCCGAAGCTCAGTGCCGGACTCGGCTGGGGGTCGAAGGCGTTCCAGACCTCGCCGTGCAATACGAATCTGATCTCGGGCTTGACCGGATCGTTCGTCACGATCGTGACCGTGTGCTTGACGGCCTTGGCGGTCTTGTTGGTGTCGTACGTGACCGTCATCGTGTCGGACTCACCCGGGGCCAGTTCGCGTTTCCCGGGCTCGGCCGTCGTGCATCCGCACGAGGATTTGATGTCGAGGATCTTGAGCGGCGCGTCACCGACGTTCTTCATCCCGAGGTCGATCTTGCAGGGATCGCCGGTCCAGATCTGTCCGAAGTCCCACTCGCGCTGGCTGAGCTGGAGCCGCGGGCCGGATTGCGGGTCGCCCTGCGCGTCAAGAACACCAGTCGCCACCAGCAACGTGCTGAGTGCAAATAGGCTGATCCATCGTCTCTTAAGCACGGCAAGTTCCTCACACGGTGTGTCCGTTATCCAAGGTTGCCTCGAACTTCCTATTTTGCGAGAAAACGTGCCGCATAGCAATGGATTCGGTGACTCGCCGGACGTCGTCTTGCGTGCCCAGCGTCGCCATTTGACTCTCTGCAGCTCGTGTCTGAGAATGCTGCCCTCAATCCGCGAAATTTCAAGACAGAGGTGACCCGTGGCGAAACGACCTCAATATGGCGTGAGAGTCCTGCTCGACCTCAGCTGCCCGGCGGCAGACGGGGTGAGGCTCTCCACCGATGTGTATTTGCCTGAGGGCGACGGTCCCTGGCCGGTCGTGTTCATCCGCACGCCCTACAGCAACAACGATCCGGTCAAGAAGATCCCGCTGGCGCGTGAGCTTGCCGGGGCCGGCTACGCCGTCGCGATCCAGGACGTGCGCGGCCGCTATGACAGCGAGGGTGAGTGGGAACCGTTCTTCAACGAGCAGGCCGACGGGCTCGCTGCCCAAGCGTGGCTCGCCGAGCAGGATTTCTGCAACGGCAAGATCGCGTTGATGGGGCGGTCGTACGAGGGCTTCTGCGTCTGGATGGGCACGTTCGGGCATCACCCGGCGGTCAAGGCGATCATCCCGATCGTCGCCCTGCCGGACCCGGTGATCAACGTGCCGTGGCAGAACGGGTCGGTCTTCTGGACCATGATTACCTGGGCGCTGTTCGTTCATGGCCGCACCAACCAGGACACCGGCCAGTATGGATGGGAAGAGCTCTACAAATTCCGGCCGCTCGACAAGCTCGACCAGCACCTCGGCATCAACAGCAAGATGTGGCAGGACTGGATGGCCCACCCGCTCAAGGACGAGTACTGGCAGCGGGCCTGCTACATGCACCGTATGGCCGAGCTCGACCTGCCCACGCTGCACATCACCGGCTGGTACGACGACGACGGCCCCAGCACGTACAACAACTATCCCAACGCCCGCAAGCTCGCCAAAAGCAAGGACGAGCAGTACGTGCTGATCGGCCCCTGGCCGCACGCGACGAATACCAAGACGGTCGTGCAGGGCGTCGACTTCGGCCCGGAAGAGGTCATCAACATCAACGGCTTCATCCTCGATTGGCTCGACAAACACATCGGCGGCCGCCCGGAACACTGGGGCGACCGCCCGCGCGCCCGCATCTTCCTCATGGGCGAAAACCAGTGGCACGACATGGAAGACTGGCCGCCGCCCGGAACGGTCGAACAGGTATGGCACCTGGACTCCAGCGGGAAAGCGAACTCATTGTTCGGCGACGGCGAGCTTGTGTGGGACCGGTTTCCAACCGGTCTGACCGACCAGAGGTCGGTCCCCCAGGAGCAGAGACTGGGGGACCAGCCCCCGGCCGGTCAATCCTCACAACTGGGGGACCGGCCTCCGGCCGGTCGAGACGCTGCCGCCTTCGACGAATACGCCTACGACCCCGACCACCCCACGCCATACTTGTACGACGCCGGCACGCTCCAGGTCGGCGGTCCGTTCGACGCCCGTCCGGTGCAGCGCCGTGACGATGTGCTCTGCTACACGAGTGAGCCACTGACCGAGGACCTCGTCATCTGCGGCCGCGTCTTCGCCGAGCTGTGGGTCTCGTCATCGGCCGAGGACACCGAGTTCTGCGCGCTGCTCTGCGATGTTTACCCCAACGGCGAGGCCCGCCAGCTCTGCGACGGCAACCTCCGCCTCGCCCTGCGCGACTCGCTCGAAAAGCTCGACCCCGTCCCCCCCGGCGAGATCGCCAAGATCCGCATCGACATGTGGGCCACCGGCGCACGCATCTTCAAGGGCCACCGCTTGCGCCTGCAAATCTCATCCGCCGCCGTCCCCGCGTTTGCCCCGCACACGAACACGCTTGAGCCGCCCGGCAGCGCGACGCGCATCGTCATCGCAACGAATCGGGTGTATCACGATGAGGACCACCCCTCGCGCCTGCTGCTACCGGTGGTGAAATGAAGCTATCAGCCGGCAAACCCTAGCCCGCCAGCCAGCCCGGAGCGTGCTATGTCGAGTGAAATGTCCCCCGAACTTGACCTGCTCGAATCACTGACCGGCCAGGACGAAAGCCTCCACTTCGCTTGGCAGGTCTTTTCCCGGAGCAAGGAGCCGGACGATGAGTCGCGCGAGCGGGCGCGAAAAGCGGTCTCGGTTTATCTCAAACTAGGTTACGTCCAGATTGTTCGTGTCGTGAAACAGACGGAAGTGCCCGTTCCGGACTGGGACGTACGTTGCATCTTGGAAGACGTGGCAAGCTGGAAACCACCGTCTCGGGGCTCGGGACAGCATCGACTGCACCTGACAGACGAGGGTAACGAGGCATTCGTTCGCGACAGCGCAGGATTCTTCGACCGATTGTTTGGCAACCAACGAGACCCGTGACTAAGAATGCTGCGGGGCACGCGCCCGAAAGGGCCGCGTCCCCACCCTGCAATTCACCCCTCCAGAAGAACCGTCGCGATCAGGGGCTGCTTGACGCGCTCGCCCTTGCGGAACCGGCCGGCGCGGAATTGCTGGCCGGGTTCCAGGCGGACGGTCTGGTTTGGATCGGTGATCTTCTCGCCGGCGAACGTGAACGCGCCGCCCTGCACCATCCGCCGGGCTTCTGACTTGCTGATCTCGCGGTCGTGCGCCAGCCACGCCAGCTTCCAGACCGGGACGCAGCCGTCTTCGATCTCGTCGGCTGGCACCAGCACGTCGACCGCCTCGGCGGCCTTCCGGGACCCAAAGTGTTCATGCCACCACTTCGCCGCCGCGTCCATCTCCGCCGCGCTGTAGTAGCGCTGCCCGGCCTTTCGCGCCAGCAGGTCCTTGGCCTTCATGGGATGCTCGCGGATCGCGGCCAGCCCCTCGGCCTCCGGGACGTCCGTCAGGAGCGTGAGCCACTCCTCCAGCAGGTCGTCGGGAATGCTCATGGTCTTGCCGAAGAAATCGCGCGGCGGATCGGTCAGGGCGATGCAGTTGCCGTAGCTCTTCGACATCTTGCGTTGGCCGTCGAGCCCGCGCAGCAGCGGCATGATCATGACGATCTGCGGCTCCTGCCCCATGTCGCTCTGAAGCTGGCGTCCCACCAGATTGTTGTAGGTCTGATCCGTCCCGCCGAGCTCGACGTCCGCCTGGATGTTGACCGAATCCCAGCCCTGCATCAGCGGGTACAGCAGTTCGTAAACCCCGATCGGCATCTCCGCTTCGTAGCGGTTGCGGAAATCCTCGCGCTTCAGCATCTGCCCGACGGTCATCCGCCCCGTCAACCGCAGCACGTCGGCAAAGCTCATCCGCTCCAGCCACTCCGAATTGTGGCGCAGCTCGAGCTTGTCGGGCGAAGTGTCCAGAATCAGCCCGGCCTGTTGCAGGTAGGTCTCCGCGTTGGCCTTGATCTCGTCCGGGGTCAGCACCGGCCGGGTTTTACTTCGGCCGGTCGGGTCGCCGATCCGGGCGGTGAAGTCGCCGATGATCAGCACGGCCTGGTGCCCGAGGTCCTGGAACTGGCGCATCTTGCGCAGGACGACCGAGTGTCCGAGATGGATGTCCGGGGCGGTCGGGTCCATGCCGAGCTTCACCCGCAGGGGCTTGCCGGTCTTCGCCGACCTTTCCAGCTTCTCAATCAGCTCCACGTCGGTATAGACGTGTTCGCACCCGTCCAGCAGCTCTTCGATCCCGAGGTCGTTCATAGCGAAGCATGATAGAATCGTACCAGTCCGGTTTCCAGCGCCGCCGACGTGGTGCGCGCGATCATTCTGCGGCGCGGTACCGGCGGATCCGGGGAGCAACGCCGATGGGACAACGGTCGAGCAGGGAATCTCGCGGTGACCCGACCGAGTGCTTCGAGCGCGCCCTCGCCGCCCGCCAGACGCTTCTGATCGACCCGCACTCAAGCGTCTGCCGCGTCTTCAACGCGGCCGCCGACGGGATCCCTGGTCTGGTGATCGAGAAGCTCGGCGACGTCCTGATCGCGCAGCTACACGAAGGCCAACTGCGACTGAGCGAGTCGGAAACGCGCAATTTATGCGCCCACGCTCGACGGCGACTGAACGCCCGCGCGGTGTATCGCAAGGACTTCACGCGTGTTCGCTCCGCCGCATACCGGTCGCTGAACCAGCAGCACAGCGACCCGACCCCGTGGGTCGGCGAGCCGGTCGAGGCCGAGTTCCCCGTCCTCGAAAACGGCATCCGGTTTCTGATCCGCCCGTATGACGGCTACTCGGTTGGCTTGTTCCTCGAGCACCGCGACAACCGCCGGCGCCTGCGTGAGCTCGCTGCGGGCCTGAGCGTCCTCAACGCCTTCGCGTACACATGTGCCTTCTCCGTGGCGACGGCGCTCGGCGACGCGGCCGCCACCACCAGCGTCGACGTCTCGCGGAAGTATCTGGAATGGGGGCAGCGTAATTTTGCGGCCAACGGTCTTGATCTCGGCCCACACCGGTTCATTTGCTCCGACATTCACGATTACTACCGCCGGGCCCGCCGCCAGGGCCGTCGTTTCGACCTGATCATCCTCGATCCCCCGACCTTCGGGCGCGCCCGGCGCCCCAGACGAACGTTCGTGCTGGCCGAGGATTTGGAAAAGCTGGTAGGGGGCGCCATGGAACTGCTCAACTCCGGCGGCTATCTGTTGCTGGCGACAAACCACCGCGGCATCTCGTGCCGACGCCTTGAAGCGACGGTTACGTCAGCCCCGGGATCGCGCCCGGTCGAACTGGCTGACCGACTGCGCCTGCCGTTGGATTTCGCGGGCGACCAGGGCTATGCAAAGGGTGTGCTGGCGAGGCTGGACTGATGCGCTGGCCCGCCGGGCGGGAGTCCGAGCGCGGTTTCGGTCGCGGGCCAACGGGAAGAAACCTCCCCCAGCAGA
>CAZDTB010000165.1:0-9130 GCA_964508075.1 uncultured Planctomycetales bacterium | reverse complement strand
TCAACAACACTCTGCGCTCTCCGCGCTCTCTGCGGTATGAATAGTCCGGGTTAGTTCAATTCCGAATCCCCAGCCTGTCCATCCGGTTTATTCCGTCCTCCTTGCTATCACAGCACTTACGCGCCTCCGCGCTCGAGGCCCCCTGGGCTACGGTGGTGTCTCACAGAACCAGAACTTAGACGCCACGATGCGTACTGTAACCAATACCACGAACTCCGGAGTAGGCACATGGCACTCGGGCCTGACGGAGTCGGTTACGTTGGCGCCGAACGCCACTACCACCTTCCCGTGAGTGGAGATTTCCTGAACGGTGTGTACGCTCGGCGTGCCGACCAAGCCTCTTGCGAGCGTCTCCTGCGGAGAACGCCGTGATCTGGTCCGTCGATTCGCGAGCCTTGCTCACCTCCGGTCGCCCGAATCCGCCCGGACGACGTTTTCGGTAGGCGCAATCACCAGGGCCACGTCGATCGCGATGCGCCGGAAACGGAATAGCCCCGGCAACTGGGAAAGGAAAATCGGCGTGTAGTCGGCCCGCGCCTCGTTGACGGCCTGGCGCACGCTATTGCCCACGAAGAACGCGTTGGACCGGAAGTTCGGTGCGTATTTCGGCTCCGCATATGGCGCGACGCCGAGGGTGAGCACGTGGATGACTTCGGTGTCTTCCAGGCGGTCGCCGAACTCGGTCATGGCCCGAACGAGTTCCTGCGGCTCGCCGCAGGCCGAACCGATGAACACGCGGTTGCCGGGCCGGATAGCCTTGAGCGCCTCGGCGGCTGTGACGAGCTTGGTACCGCAAAGATCACGCCATTTGTCGGACATTGCGTACTCCTCGGTAACACACCGCTAGTGTACTGTCTCAGAAACAAGCAACCTTCTGTAGAGGTGGGGCGGGCGTCCCTGCCCGCCGTGACAGGCACGGAGGCCTGCCCCACCACGGTATCGTATTTGTGAGACACTACACTAGTGCGCGAGAACATGTGGACCGCAGATGTTTGCGCGGCTTCCGAGTTTTCTCGGCGCTTCGTGCGAGATCAAGGCGCCTGTCCCGAACGCCGCTGGCCGGTCCAGGTCACCCGGACGTATGCTACCGTCCGGTCTGGGCCTTCTGTCGCTGGCTCCGTCGTTTGGTTTGGCGTTCCGCCAGTACGTCATTCACCGCGCGGCGAACCGCCTTTACTTTCGCGGCGGCCTTTCTTTTCTTGACGCTCATTTGCGCACAGCTGCGAGCCGTCGCCATTTTCTTGGTGTCTTTTGGCACTTTGAAATCCTTTCTGTCCGCGGCGCAGCCGGGATGGCCGATGTCCCGGTCGGGGCCGAGGGTGAGTACACCGGAGAACACGACGTTACCGACGTCCGACGAAGGCCGCTGGACGGCGTGGTCTTCTTCGTTCAGATCTACAGCCGTCGGCCCTGGATCACGCGGATCAGTACGGCGACGATCGCCACTACCAACAGGATGTGGATGAAACCGCTCATCGTGTACGACGTGATCATTCCGAGCAACCACATCACCACGAGTATGATTGCCAGTGTCCAAAGCATTGAGATTCTCCTTTTCCGAATGCTGCCCCGTTAGTCGCATAGTGCACGTTCCGTTGGCGGGCGTGAATACGGCGCCGCCCGTTCGCGTGGAAATCGTGTCGAGACGGTTACGGATCCCGCGGGCTACCGTCTGTCGTGATCGCCTCGATCGCGGTCGGAATGCCCTTCATGGTCTTCATGCCGCTCGCTATCGTACCGCTCCTTACGCCGGCGATCATCGCGTCGCTCCTCCTGCCGGCGATCATCGTGCCGCTCGTACCGTTCCGGATAGCGGTCCTGGTGCGGGCGGACGTGCTCGCGATGATCTCCGCCGCATCCGGCCAATGCCATCAGCATTGCCAGAACGAACGAAGCCGCCAATACGGTTCTTATCCTGAGACAACTCATCTCGATCTCCTGACTCGATCAGAGGTTTCGGTTCGAACACAAAGCCGGATCGCCTCGCGCGGGCCCGGCCAGGCCGGCCTGCGACTTTCGCTCGAGGCAGGTCATCGCAAACTACGGAGCGACAACCTTCACAGTAAATTCCGCCTGCGTCGCCTCCCCGGTTTCCGGTGTCCCCTTCACATAGACGCGATACTCGCCGATGGCCGCATCCTTGGACGCTGCAATCTGGAGCTGCACATCAGGTGCGTCGCTCCCTTTGACCAGAACGTCGGTCGGCTCGACGCTGATGCCCTTGGACGCCTTGATTTCGAGCGTCACGTCCCGCTTGAAGAACTCGCCCCTGTGCAGTGAGACGGTCACGGTTCGGCGGTCGCCCTGTTTGACCTCCGTGTTGAAGGTCGGGACGACGATCTTAAAGCCTTCGTCCCTGGCCATGCCGCCGCCGCGGGGGCTGGTCGATTTGAATAATTGGCAGCCGAAGACGGCTGCCAAAGCCAACGTCATCACGATCGTAATTGCAGTTTTCATCTTTTTTCCTTTCGTAAAACGGATCCTGCTCAATAACCGCCGGCATTTTGCGCGGCGCCGCGGTCATTTGGCGCTGACGGTGATTTTGAACTCCGTTTCTGTCGGTTCGCCCTTGTCCGGAGTGCCTCTCACCAGGATCTTGTGCTCGCCGATGGCCGCATCCTTGGCGGCGGTGATCTTCAACTGCACGTCGCCCTTGTCGCCCGGCTCCACCATGGCGTCGGCGGGCTCGACCTGGATACCGGCGGGTGCTTTCCATTCCAGCTTGACTCGCTGCTTGAACCCGGCGCCGCGTTCCAGCGTCACCCGCGCCGTCTGCACCTCGCCCTGCTTGATCTCCGTGGCGATGGCCGGGACGCCGATCCGGAACGTGTCGTTCCCGGCTCGGCCGCCTTCTTCGCTGCTTTTACTGCAGCCCTTCATATCGCAGCCCGTCAGTGCCGCTACGACAATCAACGTTCCCACGAATACCTTTTTCATCTTGAGGCTCCTTTAACTAACAAAAAGCGGATCACTTCTTGAGGCCGACCTTGAGCTGTACCTCGTATTTCTTTTCCGGCCCTTCGGCGGTCACCTTGCTGGTCTTCGTCTGCGCGCATCCGGAACTCGTGGAACACCACAGGCACGCGGGCACAAAGAGCACGCCCAGCAGAATCTGACGCCAATTCACGACCAGTTTCATTCCCGAAGCGATTCCAGGCGACCGCTTGCCAAACTCGGCCGGTTCAGAACGTCCGGGGCAATCCTCTTCCGTCTCGCCAACTTTCTACAAACCGCCTTCCTTCAGCCATTTGTCCAGCGCCTTGCCGACGGCGGCGGACAGGTGCTCGGCACCGCTCGACGACGTCGCCTTTGAGCGACCGATCAGATTGGTCTCCGCGACGACGTTCCCGCTTTCCGCATCGGTCAGCGTCGTGCGAACAACCACTTCCTCCAGCGGGCCGATCGCCATGTCCACGGTGGAGCCTGTTTCATAGTGAATGATCTCGCCGGACAACCTGAGCCCGGGCTTTCCTTCGCGTTTCAGACCTCTTTCCTCGGCCGCTGCCGCGAGGTCGGTTCGGATCATGTCCGCCATCCCCGCAGGCGCGTGCAAGCCCGGCGAAACCTTGATTGCTTCGATGCGCAGGCTCTTGTACTTCGTGAAATCCCCAGCCGTGCCCATATCAACCGACTTCCCGGAAGCGCCCCTGGCCGACCCCATTCCCTCCTTGAAGAGGCGTCCCATGCACCCAAAGCACAGGATGCTTAGCGCCGCCGTCGTCAACGTCATCGTCATAACTCGCGTCATTGTTCGTCTCCTTCTCCCGCACCAGCAATGAGCGGGGCAGTCACAATTGGAACACGCAAACCGAATCAAAAGGCTGTACCACGATCGACGAACTGGTTCGGCTCAGAACTGAAAGTCATCCTCGCCGAAACCCGGATTGAGCTTCACCTGCGCGAAGACGTAACTGCCCAGCAGCTCGTGGCCTTCAGGGTCCGTGTAGGAGTAGATTGCGGTCGGGAGCAACCATTCCTGATCCAAGTGCAGGATCAATTTCGCGTCGGGATACCGCCCGCCGGGTCCGGTGTAGGGCAGGCGGCGGACCAGGATGACCGTCGCTCGTCCGTCGACCGCGCCCTCGCCCTCGAACCGGAGGTCCAGCTCGTTTCGGGCGGCGGCCAGATCGTTTACCCGCTCAATGAGCTCAAACGAACTGCGGAATCCGAATTCGTCGATGGCGCGCCGGCTGGCCTTTCGCGCCCGCGCGTCGTGGATCGGCGCCATCACGTCGGAGACGATCAGACGGAGCAGAACGCCGGCGGGCTCCACCCGGGCCAGTCTCTGCCCATCGCGGTCGACAAATGCCTGACTGTCAATAAACAGGGCGCGCCTGGCTTGGCCCGCGCCGCGTCGCCAAATCATGAACACGCTCAGCGGGTCTGCGCGGTAACGCGCGTCGATCTCCTCGACCGGCTTCAATATGCCCTTGATGCGCTCCTGCTTGACAAAGAGGCAACTGAAATCGCCAGTCTCGCGCTGACAACGCTGGCGCGCCAGGCGCAACAGGCCGCTTGGGTCGCGGCGGGCCAATTCGATCAGCCCCGCCTTCGCCGCCGCGTCGCTGATCGGTCCCCGCGTCGGGGCGTTGGGCGTCATTTCGCCAGGTACTCTCGCGGCGACACGTGGCGCCGGCGAAACGCGGTCACCCGCGCTCTGCGCACGAGAATTCACGATGCCGAACAGAACGGCGCCGGCCACGACCAATAGAGCGATTGTGGAGTGCGAGGTACGCTTGACGATTCGTGGCAGACTCCCGGTTATCATGGCTGGGCCACACGACCACGGTGGTTTCACCCCTGGTTTCTTGTTCACTGGCCGTGGCGTCATGACTTGCGGGCTCCCACAACGAGCAACACGGCTCCGCCGGCCAGCAATACGCCTCCCAGGATCGGCGACAGCGGCACGCTCTTCTGGGTGTCCGCCGTAACGTTGACGGGCCCAACGTCAACGAGCGTCTCACGCTGCGTGTAACTGAGTTTGGGCCAGATCAGTGCCGCCGCGCCGAGGAGGACTAGCACGACGCCGATAGCTATAAGTGGTGTGCGGCGCATGGCTCATTTCCTTGTAGGCCAGTCAAGAAGCCCGCTCTACCGGCAGGGCTCCTGGTCTGACGCCGGATCGGCCGTTCACGGCAGCAGATCGATGACCTCCGCGCGGGCGCTGACCGACCACGGGTCGAAGTTCAGGATGAACGCGTCACCGCAGTAGAAGTCCTCGGGATTGAAATAGTCATCGCCGGTGAGATCGAACGAATCGACCAGCAGGCCGGTGTAGGGATTGACGTCGTCTTCGCTGATCAGCTCGATCACGCTCAGGCAGGGGTAGTCCAGCAGCAGCGCCTCGCCGTCGTAGACGTACACGCCCTGCAGCTCATCGTCGGCGTAGTACCTGATGTAGATGTCCCAGCCGGTGTCGTTCTCAAAGCCGAGCACGGTCCGGTTGGGAAGCTCGACGATGACGATGTCCTCGGCCGGGTCGTCGATGATCGTCACGCTGGCGTCGATGATGATCGTATCGCCTTCCTGTACCAGGACCGGTGGCAACGTCTGCGGCTGGGTCTGAATGACGTCGACGGCGTTAGTCAGTAAGGCGGCAACGTACTCCGCGTCGACGATCTGGTTAGGGCAGCCGGCGACCAGGCCCAGCGACAGACCGGTTGTCATGATGAATGTCAAGTTCCGCATGAATGCGCTCCTGTGTGGGTAATGTGTAGCAACGTCCGCGGCCGACCACCCAGTCGTGCCCGTCGTTGGCTCATACTCGTCATTCGAAAGCGAGGGGAAAGCAACCAAGGTGTCCTGTGCCGTTTCATGGGCGATCCCTTTTTCCTTTAGTCTTTTTCGGCTTGGGCTCGACCTTGGAATCCGGCTTGGGAGGCTCAGGTCTCCGCGGCGGAGCGTCGTTCTTGCCGAGTTGATCGGCGCGCCGCCCCGCGATCGGCGACCGGCGAGCCTTCAAACGGATCGGCTCCGATCGGTTCGAAGTTCTCTCGGCGGAGGCGTCAACCTCCGCACGTTGCCGTTCCTTCCGGAAGTGTTGTATGTCTTTCCCACGCTGCGCGACCTGTTGTCGCTCGTCGTCGTTTACTCGCCGGAATCGCACGCGACTGTCCGTAGCGCGGGAATACTGCTCGACGGAGCTCGCGAGCGCGTAGCTCCGGTCTCCACGCCGCTCGTCGCTCTGGAGGTAGCGCACCTGGGCAGCCAGCGTGTGAAACGGGCGGGCGTCTTCGTGGTCACGCCGGTAGCTGAAGTTCGCCTCCACGCGGCGGCCCCACTCGGGGTCCTGCCGATGCCGCCAGCGCTGCTGCGCATAGATCGGATCGTAGCCCTGCCGACCGGAGTGGAACGAGAACGAGGCGTAGATACCGGCGTCGCGGTAGCTCGGGGAGTAGTAGTCGCCGAAGTAGTAGTGGTTGTACCGCGGCCGCACGAAGAGGTGGTCGCTGAACACCGACAAGCTGATCACCGTCGCGGGCGAGTACGTGAAGCCGGTCCGGGCGTATACGCTCGACTTGAAGTACACCGGGGCGAACAGAACGCCGCGACGGCCGACCGAGTAATCCCAGTAGCCATCGACGAATACGTAGCCGCGTGGTGCCCAGACATAATGGGCCGGGACCCAATCCCAATCGGGCTGCACCGTCATCCAGTAACCGGGGCGCCAGGCGTAGCGGCTCTGATGCCATACCCACGATCCTGGTATCCAACTGTCGTTCGCCGAAGGCGGGGCAATATTGGGGCCGAGT
The DNA here is from genome assembly GCA_964508075.1 of uncultured Planctomycetales bacterium. Classification (GTDB taxonomy): domain Bacteria; phylum Planctomycetota; class Phycisphaerae; order UBA1845; family Fen-1342; genus JALSRY01. The sequence goes on along the minus strand of CAZDTB010000165.1, from coordinate 2,378 downwards.
TCGACAGTCGCCGGCGGCTCCGGCAGGTATTCAATCTCGGTCGCCTCGGCATCGGCCCAGTACCCGGACGTCCACTGAAAACCCTGGCTGGCCCGTCCCCAATACCCGGGCACCCACTCGCGGCCCGGCGGCAGGGAACGCCAAGTGCCGCTGACCCAGAGGAAATCGTCCCGCTCCTCGTCCCAGGCCCAGTAGCCGGGAATCCAATCGACGTTTGAGCCTTCGGGCCTCTGGTCCGGCGGCAGCTCCTCGATCGACTCGGGCGGCATCCTGGTTACCATGATGCCCGGTTCGGGGTCGAAGGTAACCGTTTCGGCGAAGGCTTCGTGCACCGGCCCGCGCGTCAGCACCACCCATTCCTCGACGTCCGTGCGGCTCTCCTGTGCGGCAGTAGCCTTGTACCAGCCGCATCCTGTACCAATGGCGGCGAGTGCCGTGACCATGCACAGCTTGGAAACATGACATACGTTCACGATCTTTCTCCTTTCAGAGGACCTTGTCCCATTTCTGATATAGTCTGCCCTGCTTTCACGCCGAGAACTTCATACCTTACGGGGCAGGCGTTGTAATAGTATTGGCGTCTAACGTAACCGCGCCAATCCGGGTCAACGCGCGCCCGTTCAGCGTGGCAGCGGTGTTCAGCGTGATCGATTGATCGGCCAGTATGTTTCCCTGGAAGACCGAGTTTGTTCCAAGAGTCGCTGAACTGCCGACCTGCCAAAACACGTTGGAAGCCTTGGCGCCGCCGCTGAGGATAACCTGGCGACCGACCGTCGTGGTGAGCGTGGACGCCATCTGGAAGATGAAGACGCCCTCTGCGTCGCCCTGGGCGTCGAGAGTGAGATCCCCCGACGATATCTCGAGCGAGGACGTCGACTTATAGAGGCCGGGGGCGAGGGTCATCCCGCCCAGATTACCGGACACCGTGATCGGCCCCGTCGATCGCCCGGCGGCATCGTTATACGCGGTCGTCAAGTCGAGTTGGGCCTGGGCCGCGGCAGGGTCGGCCGCGTGGATCGTCCCGTTCACCGTTCCGGGCGGAAATCCAACCACCGCAGTGCCGGGACTCACCCCAAGGTCCCCATTGAGAATGGTCGGGCCGGTGTTGGTGACCGTCGAGCCGGCCAGGACCGCGAACGCGTTGGCCGATCCCAAGGGGACCGGAGCTTGCGCTTCCTCTGTGCCGGTTGTAAAGCTCCACACAAAGTCGCTGGCCAGTGCATTGCCGGCCAAGTCCCTGATCCCGGTCGTAAGCGTGGCCGTGAACGTCGTGCTGAGCGCGAGATCGCTTGCGGGGACCAGCGTCGCAATCCTGTTTGCGACATCATAGGCAACTGTTCCCGGCACCGGGGTGACACCAGGTCCGAGCAGCGTAAACGTTGCTGTGGTGATCGCCAAGGGGTCGATCGCCTCACTGAAGGCGGCGTTGATTCTCTGGTTGATCGGCACTCCCGTGGCACCATCCGCGGGGTTTGTGGAAATCACGGTCGGTGCGGTGGTGTCTGCGCCCGCAGCGGTTGTGAAGCTCCATGCGAAATCACTCGCCAGTGCATTGCCGGCCAGGTCTCGGATCCCGGTCGTCAGCGTGGCCGTGAACGTGATGCCGAGCGCGAGATCGTCTGTGGGTGTGAAGGTCGGCGTGGTGCCGACGGCGGCGTAGGTGACGGTCCCCGCCACGGGGGTCGCGCCAGGTCCTGTCACCGTGAAGCTTGCCGTGGTGATCGTGGCCGGGTCCAGCGCCTCAGTGAAAGTGGCGGTGATTTTCCTGTTGATGGCCACGCCCGTGGCAGCATCCGCGGGGTTTGTGGAAATTACGGTGGGCGCGGTGGTGTCTGGGATTGCCCACCACCACCAATCTTCGGCGCAGCATCCGATCACCCAAACGACGGGTAGTAGTGCGATAAACCACATCGCGGCAAAGGTCTTAGATCTTGTGGCTAGCATTGTGTGTCTCCCTGTTCTGCGTTTGTGCGTAAAGGCGGAAGCGGAGTTTTGGCGCCCATCGGATTCTGAAGTGCTCATGCAATGGTCCTGACCTCGTATTTCTTTTCTGGCCCTTCGAACGTCACCTCCCGGGCCTTCGTCTCCGCGCATCCGGAACTCACCGCAAACCACAGGCACGCGGGCACAAACAGCATGGCGGCGGTCGCCGTCGCCACGATGCTCCAGCTGTCTGATCATTGTGTTGGTCCTTCGGGCGTCCGTGTTTCGCGGAAACGTGCTGCGCGTTCACGCGCCTCGTTTCATCAGTGCCGTCTGGCCCCCGGGTCCGTTCCCGCTCCAGTTGTCCGCAGGTACGCTCTCGGCGAGCAGGTACACCTGTACTGTGGTGCCGGTCGTGAAGACTCCCACCACGGTGCCGGAAGTCGGCTCGACTT
>CAZDTB010000164.1:0-9242 GCA_964508075.1 uncultured Planctomycetales bacterium | reverse complement strand
GCTCCTCGACAACGTGGTGATGGACCAGCTCCGCGAGGAGTTCTACGCACGCCATCCCGAGCTGGAAGATGAGCTGGGGAATCCTTTCGGGACGGACTAGAGCCGCCACGAGTTCCCGGTTTTCGGTTCTCAGTCTTCGGTTCTCAGCTTTCAGTTATCAGGGGGGGCGTCGGGTCGATGAGTCGGGCTGCTCCTGCGCGAGGGGCAGGTCCAGGCGAGCGAAGCCACGAGTTATCGGCGTCCGGCGCTGGGGGGGCGGGTGCGCCCGGAGGGCGGTCGACGGGCCAGTGTTTTCGGACGTCATCGAGAAACCTAAGTTTAGTCGGCATACGGGGGGAATTTTGGGTTGAATTCGCGCTCCCGGACAGAGTAACTTGGCGGCTGTAGTGGCCGAGGGAGAATCCTCGTTGCCGTAGCGGGGGTGGACATACAGCACGCTTTGGGAGGAGGAGTGAAGTGAACCCCACCTGCATGTGGCGGAGGAGTCTCCGCGCTGTGACGGCTGCCGCCGTGTTGGCCCTGGTCGCCGCGAGCGCGCAAGCCTCGCTAACCACGTTTGAGTTGTCGTACGAGTTCAGCGGGGCGACGCCGCCGGAGGGGATGGCGCCGTGGCTGACGGCGACGTTTGACGACCACGATACGCCGGGCTCGGTGGATCTGACGCTGGAGACGACGAATCTCACGGACAACGAGTTCGTGTTCGAGTGGATGTTCAACCTCGATCCCGAGCTTGACCTGAGCGCGCTGGTGTTCTCCGAGCCGGTCAAAGCCGGAGAGTTTGCCGATCCCACGATCAACCTGGGGATGAATTCGTTCCCGGGTGATGGCGGCGGTTACTTCGACATTCGGGTTGACTTCGACAACAGCAATGGCCCGAGCACCCGCTTCGGCGTGGGGGACGCGGTGGAGTACACGATCACGGGCATTTCCACGCTGACGGCCGACTCGTTCGATTTTCTCAGCGCACCGCACGGCGGGAACGGAACGCACGCGACCGCCGCGCATGTCGGTGGGATCGGTCCGGACGACGGCGACAGCGGTTGGATCTCGGTTCCGGAGCCAGCCACGCTGGTCACTCTTGCTCTCGGCGGCCTCGCGTTGCTTCGTCGCCGACGTTAGTGGGGAGCTGGCCGAAGGGGAACTTCGAACACAGCGCAAAGTTGGAGCTTTGCGCTCCCCGGTGGTGTGGCACGCAGCGTCGTCAGTGGTCGGTTATCAGTTGTCAGTTTTCGGTTTTCAGTTTTCAGTTCTCGGTTTTCAGTTTTCAGGTATCGGGGGGAGTGTTGGGTCGATGAGTTGGGCTGCTCCTGATCTGATGGGATGACATGCCTGCTTTGGAAGCAGGCATGCCACGCGATAATCAGCGCTGCTGACCCTTCGACCTTGCTCAGGGCAGGCACAGCAGTGGCGCACGGCCAGCCGCCGGGTTGTCAGTCGTCATCGTCGTTGTCCTTTTTCTTGCGCTTTTCCTGCGCGCGGACGCGCTCGAACGCCGTCCGGGCGAAGCGACGCGTCACGCGGGCCAAGCGGTGGCGGCGGACGTCGAGCGTGCGGTAGTCGCCGTCGGCTTCCTTGACCAGCACGTAGGGCAGGCAGACGTCGATGACCTTCATGGGATGGTCGCCAAACCGCGGGACCAACTGTACGCGCACCGGCTCTACACGACGCCAGCCGGCCTCGTCGAGCGCGGACCACGGCAGGTATTCGGCGATGACGTACAGCACGGCGACGTAGTAGCCGGGACGGACGTCCTCGGGGGCCAAGGCGCGTGCCAACATCCGCGTACTGGTCTTCATGTTCGAGGTCTGGCGTTCCATGAGACACGCCTCCGGCGCGCACGGTGGGACTGCTCCGCGCGGCGCGCGGTAAGAGTCGGGACTTCGAGCCAATTCCGGTCAGAGTGTGGGTGGAGTCGTTCAGCCGACCGAGCGCAGGTGGCCCGGCGCGCAGTACGGCCGCGCCGTCGCCTGACTGGTCGGCGAGACGAAGATGCGGGACGAATTGTGCATGTTCCGACGCACAACGTTCTCCTTTAGAGATGGGAAGTATGCCTCAAGAACGGCGTCAGTCAAGAAAAACTCCGAGAAATCTAGCAGGTGCCGCGGCTGGGTGAGCGGAGGCGTGGCAGGTGTTCTTCCAGGGCAGGTGGGTCTGATGTCGCGATGGGTTGACGGCCGCGCAAGCGCAGCCGTGGCACTTAGCGCTGGACTCGGCGGGCCGCTTTGAATAACATCTTGGACTGGGGATAGAGTGTTGGGGCACTTCCTCGCCGGGCCGTCAACGTAAGGTGGTCGCCATGCGGCCTGGTCGGCGAGCAGAGTGCCCCTTGGCCAAGTGATGGAAGCGAAAGGAACGGATCATGAGGAAGCGGTTCGCATTTGTGGCTTTGGCAGCGGCGGTTTTCTGTGCGGCGCCCGTGCTGGCACAGTGTCAGAGGACTTGTGAGAAGGCGAAGGCCAGCCAGGCCGAGGGCCACGACAAGGCGGCGTGCCAAGCCAAGGCGACTTGCGCCCAACATCGTGCGGCGGGCCACGAGCACGCCAAGGGCGCCATGTGCACCAGCGACGTGACCTGCGACGGCGACGTCGTCCGCTACGAAGGCGTCGAACTGCCCCGCATCGGTTTCAAGGTAGGTGACACGATCGCCTGTTGCATGAAGTCGGCAACGGAGATGTCCAAGGGCGATTCCGGCAAGGTCAAGTTCGTGGTCGCCGAGAAGACGTACGACAACCTCGGCCAGGCGAAGGGCGCGCGGTTGAAGGTGCTCGAGGAGTACTACGAGGGTCTCCTGACGGTCAAGTACGCGGTCGGCGACGAGTGCACCGGCTGCCCGCTGGCCGCCAAGGGTCTCGCGAAGAAGTGCGGCAAGCCGGTGCAATACCGGCTGGCGACGTTCGACTTCGCGGAGAGGGCCGCGGCGGAGAAGGCTGCCGAAGCGGCCCGCACCGCGGGCGAGAAAGTCACGATGACCTGCGCGGTCGGCGACAAGACGTTTACTTGCCCGAAGGGCGCCGCCGAAGCCGCGAAGACGTGTGGCAAGAAGGTCGAGTACTGCGTCGGCGAGCAGAAGACTGCCTGCGAGACCACCGCGAAGATCCGGCTGATCGAGGCTCGGATCACGGCGGCCCTCAAGACGCTGGCCGAAGCCGCGCAGAGTTAGGCGACTGCCTTTCACGTCGGGAGATGACGTCCCCGGCGGGTGACATCGTCCAGCGTCGCTTCGGCAACACTCCGGAGGGCGAGAAGCGTTGATGCCGCGGGGGCCTTCCGTATCGGCCAGCAGGCTCATGAGCGCGCCTCCATCTTGGCCGCGCAACGCAGCGCGTAACCCCACTTCGCAACTCCAGATGTAGATTCCGCCCCATGGCGCGATCTCGTTCACGTTTCCCGGCGGTTACCGTGGTGGATTCGCAGCGGTTGTCGCGGGCGATGGTGGATGAACTGCAAGCGGCCCGCTGGGGCGTGGAGCGCGACTACAGGGCGCTCGAGCAAACCCTGAGACTCCGCCGAGCGTACCCAGGTCGTGGTCAGATTGCGCCACGGTTGTTGGGTGATTGCTTATCGGCACCGGATCTTGCGGGGATTCCGAGGGTTGATCGCAGGCTTTAACGGACCTGTGTGCGAGCACATCCCACGGACGGGCTCAGCTTAAGCCCCCGCATGCGCTCGACGATACTCCGAACGAGTACGGCTGAAGGCCGTGCGCCGTGACTGCGCATCGAGTTCATGATGGAAGCGTCGAAGCAGCAGAGCCAGCCGCAACAGCCGAGCGATGGGTCGGTCGAGACGAGCCCACCGAGCAAGGGTCTGCGGCTGTGGAGCGCGGTATTCCCGGAGCCGCTGGGCGTGGCCTTGGTAGCCACGTTGCTGGTGGGGCTGGTGGGCGTGAGCATTTATGCGCACCACGTGCTGCGGCATCAGCACGAAGAGGCGTGGAAGTCCGAAGGGCAAGCGGTCGCGGACGTTCTGGCGGCAGCGCTGGGACAGGTTGGGGACCAGGACGATGCGCAGGCGGCAAAGACGCTGCAAGGGTTGTGTGTGAAGAACGCCGCCCTGCGGACGGCTGAATGGGTACGGCCGGACGGCAGCTCGCGTTGCCGCTGGCCGGACGCTGTGGGGGCGTCGGGGGCGAGCGGGTCGCTCGGTGAGGGGCCGGGTGCCGGGGCGTGGGATGTTGAGCTGCTCTCGTTTAGCGCGCCGGTTCAAGGTGCCGGGGGAGCTCCCGCCGGAATGCTGCGGGTGGTGTTGGCGTTTGCCGAGCCGATGGGGGCGTTGTCGCTGTTGCTGCGTGGCTGTGCGGTGGTGGCGGTGGTGACGCTGCTGGTTCAGCTGGCGTTGTATCGCCGACTCCGGCGCCATCTGCGCCCGATGGACGCGATTCGGCGGAATCTGGAGAGCTACGCGACGGGGGTTGAGAAGGAATTCGTGGCCCTGAGTTTGAGCGATTCGCTCGGGCATATCGCCCAGTCGTGGAATCACCTGATCGACCAGTTGGCGGAGTTGCGCGGTCAGGAGGTGGAGTCTTCGGCGGCGGATTTGGCCGGTGACGCCTTGCGCCGATTCGAAAGCCGAACCCTGCGCTCGACGCTGGACCGCCTCCCGGTCGGCGTGCTGCGTTTCGGGCAGGACCTGACCGTAACGTACGCGAACGTGGCGGCGGGACGGTTGCTGGAGCATCCGGCGGACGCGCTGATCGGCAAACCGCTGGCAGACGTGGTCGACGAGGAGATTCGGACGCCGCTGGTGGGAGCGTTCACCCGTTCGACGCCGTCGATGTCGATCGATCGCAAGCGCGGGGCTGACGAGCAGCAGATCACGCTGCGGTTTTCGCTGATCTCAGCCGGCGTATCTTCGCCCGACAGTGAAGCCCTGGTGACGATCGAGGATGTCAGTCACCTGCAAGAAGCTGATCGAGCGCGCGACAACTTCCTCTACCACGTGACCCACGAGCTGCGCACGCCGCTGACGAACATCCAGGCCTATGCCGAGACGCTGACGGGCCCTGGCTTTGATGACGAAGAGACCCGGCGTGAGTGCTACAACATCATCATCAGCGAGACGCGGCGGCTGTCGCGGCTGGTCGAAGACATCCTGAACGTCTCGCAGTTGGAGGTCGGCACGGCGCGGATCGAGATGGGGGAGGTTGACCTGGTTCGGCTGATGCGGCAGATCGTTCAGGATCACCTGGGGGCGGCCGACGAGAAGCAGATCGACCTGACCTTGAAGCTGGCTCCGAAGGTTCCGAAGGTTCGGGGCGACAAGCAGCGTCTCTCGGTCCTGATCACGAACCTGATTGGCAACGCGATCAAATACACCTCCCAAGGCGGTCAGGTGGATGTGACGCTGGAGGTTGGTGAGCGCTGTGTGGACGTGACGGTAGCCGACACGGGCATCGGTATTGCTCCCGAGGACCAGGCGCACGTGTTCGAGAAGTTCTATCGCGCCACCAGTGACGAGGTGCAGATGACAACGGGGACCGGTCTGGGTCTGGCGATCGCGCGCGAGGTGGCCCGACTGCACGGTGGAGACATCCGCTTGGAGAGTGAGCCGTCGAAGGGTTCGACGTTCTTGGTCGAACTGCCGCACTGCGGGACCGACGGATAAGAGACGAGGCTTGCGATGAGTCGAATCTTGGTCGCCGAAGACGACCCCCACATCCTGCGGGTAATGTGCCTGTGGCTGTCGCGCCAGGGGCACGAGGTGCTCGAAGCGCGCAACGGGCTTTCCGCCTGGGAGCTGGTTCAACAGCACCGACCGGAGATCCTGATCACCGACATCAACATGCCCGGGATGGACGGCCTGGGCTTGCTCGAGAAGTTGAAGGGCTACGCGCATCCACCGCGGGGCATTGTTGTTTTGACCAACCGCTGGGACCACCGCGAGATCGGACAGAGTCTGGCTGAGTGGGGGGTGCGCGTGGTCCCGAAACCCTTCAGCCCGAGCAAGCTCGCCGAGCTGATCGAGCAACTGGACCGGCCGGATGCATTGCCGGAGGTGGAGAGGCGGCAGTAGTCGCCGACGGTGGGCAGCATGAGTGATTCGAGCCAAGCCAACGATACGAAGAGCATTGGGAAGGACCTGATCGGTCAGCTTTCCGGGGCCGTCTCCGGCGCGAGTGACCACTCACTCGGGATCGTGGGCTCCGGGGCCTCGCCGCCGCACCCTCCGACCCGCTGCCTGCGCACCTGCCTAAATAACGACCCTGGGCAGATTCAGGCGCGGGGATGCTCGTGGCTGCGCGCCGCCGCCAGCGGCAGACTCGACGCCGCCGGCCTTCACAACGCACGCTGCCCGTCTGGTTTCCACACTGCGGCCTGCCCGATCCGGGTGAACGGCAACACCGCGTTCCTGTTGGCGATCGACGCGCCGCCCGAAGATCACACGCCCACCGGGCAGCCGCCCGCGGAAGACCGCCACGAGCAGGTGCTCGACGGACTCGAATCGCTCTCGGGTGCTTTTGAGAAGGTCGGCCAACTGCTCGACGAGAACGAGGGCCTGGTGGACGAAGTCCTCCGCAGCTACGAGCAGCTCAACCTGATCTTCGATTTCACTCAACAGATCGTCAGCTTCACCAACGCCGACGAGATCGAGAAGGTGCTGTTGCGTCGTCTGGGCACGCTGCTGGCCGCCCAGACCGTCCTGGTGGTCGGGGCCCAGAACACCTACCGCTGTTACGACGTCTCGGGAGGAAGGCTCGTCTCGGATGGCGACGCCTCGGTGCTCACCGAACAGCTCACCGCCGAGCTCAACGCCCTGCGTAAGTCCCGCTCCATCTCGGTCCACTCCTCGGCTTCCGCCCACATCGCGATCGGGCCGCTTGTCCGCCTCGATGACCGGGTCGACATGGTGCTCGCCATGCGGCCACCCGACACCGACGACTTCACCTCCGGCGACCTGCTGCTGATCGAATCGCTGCTGACCTTCGGCGGGCAGATCATCAGCAACGCCGAGAGCCACGAACGCCTTCGGCGCATGTCGCTCGAATCCACGCGGGCGCTGGTGGCGGCGATCGACAAGAAAGACCACTACACCAGTGGCCATTCGGAGCGGGTCGGGTATCTGGCGAAACTGATCGGCCAGCGGATGGGCGTTCCGGCGGACCAGTTGCGGGTCTTGGAGATGTCGGGCCTGCTGCACGACGTCGGCAAGATCGGCATTCCGGAGGGAATCCTCCTCAAGCCGGGCAAGCTGACCAAGGAAGAGCACGAGATCATCAGAAACCATCCGCGGATGGGCCACGAGATCCTGACGCCGATCGCGAGCTTCGGCGAGGTGCTGGCCGGGGTGCTGCACCACCACGAGAACCCGGACGGCTCGGGGTATCCGGACGGCTTGGCTGGCGAGCAGATCCCGCTGTTCGCGCGGATCCTTCACGTGGCAGATGTTTTTGACGCGTTGACCTCGACGCGTTCGTATCGGGTTGCGTTCTCGCCCGGGCAGGCGTGCGAGATTCTTTGCAAAGAGGCGGGGGCGAAGCTCGACGGCGAGGTTGCCGCCGTCTTTCTGGAAATGATACCGGGGCTGCGTGCCAACCCGCCCGAACAGCTTGCCGCGATTTTCAGCCCCGAGGGGACGGACACCGGACTCGGAGGTCCGGCGCTGCGCGCTAGGGAGGTGAGTGATGGTGCGGGGTGATCAGTTGCCGAAGGTGGGTGTGTGGTTGTCGTGCGGGGGATTGGTGGTGTTGGCGGCGCATCACTGGCTGACGATGTACGAGCCGAAGTTGTCCATGGACAACGTGTTGCTGCTGGCGGGCGGCCTGGCAGGTTATCTGGTGACCGCGACGGGGGTGTTTCTGAGCGTGGGGCATCGCAACCGGAGCGCGTCGGCGCGGACGGACGCCGGTGCGGGCGGGGTAGGAAGGCACGCCGGGACGGAGGCACGAGGGCCCGAAGGCAGGCAGGGCTGGAGCGACGAAGGAGCGGCCGCAAGTGACTCGGCTTTGCGTGGAGTACACGTGGGGCGACGGATGGGGGAGAGCTTCCTGGCCTGGTGCGAGCAGGGGCTGGCCGAGGCTGATCCGTGGAATTCCTTCGACCAGTTGGTTCGGGAGATGCTGACCGAACAGGTGGGTGCGGTGCGCGTGCGCTGCTACCAGGTCTTGCCGGGCGACCAGCAGTTTCGGAGTCTTTCGCACGGCGGGACCTCGGGCGACGGAAAATGTGCCCGCAGCGGCCTGCTGGGGCACGTGGCCACGACCGGTCGGGAGTTTGTGGCGGGGGACAAGGCGCATGGCGAGCTGGTTGACCAGTTGGCCCAAGATGGGCAGGAACCGTGGGATTGGGTTTACCCCATTCGCGAAGAGTCCCAGACAGTTGGCCTGCTGGCGGTCGGCAGGCTGCCACCGACCACGGTTCTCGATGACGGGCGGCGCAAGCAACTGTCGACTCTCATCACGGTTTTCTGGAAGTACGTGTCCTGCCTCGAGCGACTGGGCATCGCCGAGAAGACCGACAAGGCCTCGGGCTTGCTCACCCGCAGCGATTTCTTCGCCTCCGCCACACGAGCCCTGGGCGACTCCTACAAGGAAAACGAGCCGGTGGTGGTGGCGGTGCTCACCTTGGAGGGTCTGCGCCGGCTCGATGACCTCGGGCGTTGGAGCGATCACGACGCCCTGGTCGAGAACATCGGCCTCCTGATCAACCGCCGGATCCGCACCGACGACATCATCGGGCGCTTCTCCGACGACCGCTTTGTGCTCCTGCTTCGTCGGTTGGACAGCAGTCTGGGACGCCTGATCGCCGCCAAAATCCAGGCCACCGCCCAAGAGGAGATCGAACAGCTCGGGAGCGTCGGCGAGACCCTCCGCGTCCGTGTCGGCCTCACCGGCAGCGGCTTCCGCAAGGAGTCCTTGCAGAAGTTGCTGGTGTCGGCGTTCGAGGTGGTTGAGCGCGCCCGCAAGGAGGACGTCGGGTTGTACTGCGATCTGCCCACCCCCGAACGCGAAGCGCAAGCGAGCGCCCAATCAAACCCCCGAGCCTCAGCGACCGCCCAACCCGACCAACACCCGCAGCCGGAGGACGCCACCACATGAAACTCGATACCCAGCTCCACGGCAGCGTCTCCGTCCTGGTCCCGCACGGGCCGCTCGCCGGCGAGGAGCTCGACGATCTCCGCCAGGCCTTATCGCTCGCCATCGACCAGAAGAGCGGACGCGTCGTCCTCGACCTGAGTGACGTCCCCTATCTCGACAGCGGCGGCATCCAGGCCCTCTTGGAGCTCTGCACCGGACAGCAGGCCGC